>CALPMR020000121.1 GCA_943324725.2 Bordetella parapertussis
ATCCCGGCGTGCGGCTGCTGGAAGCCAGCGCCGGCACCGGCAAGACCTTCGCCCTGGCCCATCTGGTGCTGCGCCTGATCAGCGAGGAGCAGCTGCCGATGCGACGGTTGCTGGTGGTGACCTTCACCGAAGCGGCCGCCGCCGAGTTGCGTGATCGCATCGGGCGGCGATTGCAGGAGGCCCTGCGCGCCCTTGAACAACCGGAGCCGGACAGCCTCGACGCCGTGCTGGCGGACTGGCTGCAGCGCCGCGGCGCCGGCGACCACGATCCGCTGCGGGCCCGCTTGCTGCTGGCGCTCGAAGAACTCGATGGCGCCGACATCACCACCATCCACGGCTTCTGCCATCGCAATCTCAGCCGCCATGCGCTCGAAGCCGGCCGCCCCCCCGATCCCGAGCTCGAAACCGACAGCGACACCACCCTGCAGCAGATCGCCCACGACTACTGGCAGCAGCAGGTTCTGCCCCTGCCTGTGGCGCTGCTGGGGGGCCTCGGCCGCAAGCACGTGGATCCGGAGCGGGTGCGCCAGCTGGTGGCCAGCCTCGATGGCGATCCGGCCCTGGACCTGGAGCCGCTGCCGCCGGAGCTCAGCCTCGAACGGCCCCTGGCGGAGCAGCTGCCGGCGATCTGGCACAGCCACTGGCAGCGCTTCTGCGACCTGTGGCAGGTCCACAGCCGCCCCCTGATCGAGGACTTCCAGGCCGCTGCCGCCCAGTGGCATGGGCTGGGAGCCAAGCCCAGCAAGGACTATGTGCGCCGCTACAGCAAGGACCGCTGTGCAGCGGTGGATGGCCTGATCACCAGCCTGGGAGCGGCGGGGGACTACCGGGCCGTGGCCGCTGACCCTTTGCTCAATGGGCTGTTCCATCCCGGCACCTTCTGCCAGGAGGCCCGCAAAGCCGAAGGGGAGGGGCGGCCGATCCGCCTGCCCCAGCCGGCCCTGATGGAGGCGGTGGCGGCGCTGGTGGATGGGCCGGCGGAACTGGTGCTGCTCCATGCCGGCCACTGGGGCCGCCGCGAGCTGCGCCGCCGCCGCCGCCAGATGGGCCGCATCAGCTTCTCCCAGCTGCTCGAAGATCTGGATCCCGGCGAAGAGCAGAGCCCGCCATCCGCCAATCCGCTGCTGGATCAGATCGGCCAGCGCTACGACGTGGCCCTGGTGGACGAGTTCCAGGACACCGATCCGATCCAGTGGCGCATCCTGCGGCGCTGCTTCGGCGGCGGCCGGCATCGCCTGGTGATGGTGGGGGATCCCAAGCAGGCGATCTACCGCTTCCGCGGCGGCGACCTGGCCACCTACCTGGCGGCGAAGGCCACCGCTTCAGCCTGCTACGAACTGGGCACCAACCACCGCTCCACCGCCCCCCTGGTGGCGGCCTTCAACGGCCTGATGCACGGGCCGGGTCTGCGCCGCTCCGGGCTGGCGGTGCCCGAGGTGCGGGCCCAGGCCGCTCGCTCCGGGCCGGAGGGCCCCGCCCTGGAGCTGCTCTGGCTGGGGGGCGAGCGCGCCGCGGGCGAGAAACCCGTCGCCAAAGGCAGCCTGGAACGCCAGCTGGCCCCCTGGATCGCCGCCCTCACCGCCAACCTGATCGAGGAGGCGGCCGAGCTGGGCGAAGGCGAGCGCCGCCGGCGCCTGGGTCCCGATGACATCTGCCTGCTGGTCGGCGATCGCTACCAGGCCGAGACGCTGCGGGCCGCCCTGGAGCGCGAGGGCATCGCCAGCCGGCTGATCAGCCGCCTCGATGTGCTGGCCACGCCCGCCGCCACCGCCCTGCAGCGTCTGCTCGACGCCCTGGCGGCCCCTGCCGATGGCAACCGGCTGCGCCTGCTCGCCGCCTCGCCCCTGCTGGGCTGGAGCGCCAGGACGATCGGCGAAGCCGGGCCAGCCCTCTGGAGCAGCCTGGCGGGCCAGCTGCAGCAGCTCAGCCAGCGGGTTCCGGTGCAGGGGCTGCTGGGAGTTCTGGCCGAATTGCTGGAGCCCAGGGTGCTGGCGCAGCTATGGCGCCAGGGACGGTTGCTCGCCGATCTGCAACAGGTGGCGGCCCTGGTGCAGGAGCGCCTCCACAGCGAACAGCAAGGCCTGACGGCGACGGCCGACTGGCTGCGGCGCCTGCGGCTGGACCCGGAGCGCTCGGTGCCGGAGGAGCATCTGTCCCACAGCGACCGGGAGCAGGGGGTCGTCTCGGTGGTGACGGTCCACGCCAGCAAGGGCCTCGAATACCCGCTGGTGATCTGCCCCTACCTCTGGCAAGGCCCAGGCGACGGGCGCCGGGGGGGGCGCGGCAGACCGGTGCGCTGGCTGCCGCCGGGCCACAGCCGCCCCCGGCTCGACCTTCACCTCAGCCCCCACTGGGGCGTCGGCCATCAGGCCGCCCAGCAGCACCGTCTGGCCGAGGAACAGGAGCGCGAACGGCTGGCCTACGTGGCCGCCACCCGGGCCTGCCACCGGCTGGTGCTCGCCTGGGGGCCGGCGGCCGGCCACCACACCAATCCCCTGTTCCCCTGGCTGTTCAGCGAGGCCCCGCTGCCCGGCGCCGGCGACGATCCCTACCAACATCTCGGCGATGCCGAATGGCGCCAGCAGCTGGAAGCGGGTCTGACGGCCCGGGGCCTGGCGATCCGGGTGCTCGAACCACCGCCGCCCCGGCCAGGGCGGCTGACGCAGCCGACGATCCCAGGACCGGCGCTGGCCTGCGGCCCCATCCCCACCAGGCGATTCGATCCGCTCTGGGGACGCAGCAGCTACACCAGCTGGACCAGGGGCCGCCATCAGAGCGGGCCGGTGGCGATGCCGATCGATGCCGATCGGGACACGGAGGATCCCAGCCCCCCTGAGGCCCTGGCCCCCGGCGGCAGCGGTCCAACCCTCTGGCCCGACCAGGGGCCCCTGGCCGAGTTCCCGCGCGGCGCGGCACCGGGAGACTGCCTGCACCGCATCCTCGAGCGACTTGACTACGGCCAAGAGCTCGACCGGGAACGCAACCGAGCCGTGGTGGCGGCGGAGTTGCAGCGGGCCGGCCTGCGGCACCAGCCCCTGGAGCCGGTGCTGGCCGGACTGGAGCAGCTGCGCCTGACCCCCTTCGGTGGTGAGCTGCAGAACCTGCGGATCGCCGATCTCGAGGCCGCGGAGCGCCTGCACGAAATGAGCTTCGATCTCACCCTCGGCGAGGTCCGGGCCGCTGGCCTGGCTGCGGCCTTCAATGCCCATCCCGGCGGCAGCGTCGCGGCGGACTACGGACAGCAACTGGCCAGCCTGCCGATCCACAGCAGTGGCTTCCTCACCGGCTCGATCGATCTCGTCTTTCACGCCGGCGGCAGCGGCGACGACCAGCGCTGGTGGGTGGCGGACTGGAAGAGCAACTGGCTCGGACAGCGCGATGACGAAGGTCGGCCCCTGGCCTGCGGGCCCTGTCACTACGGCCCGCAGGCGATGGCCGAGCTGATGGCGGCCAACCACTATGTGCTGCAAGCCCATCTCTATCTCGTGGCCCTGCATCGCTACCTGGGCTGGCGCCTGCCGGGCTACGACCCCGAGCGCCATCTCGGCGGCTTCGCCTACGTGTTCCTGCGGGGTACCCCCGGAGCGCAGGCCAACCGGGCCCTGCCTGGCGAGGTGCCGGGGATGCTGGTGGATCGGCCGCCCCTGGGCCGGATCCTGGCCCTGGACGACGCCCTGGGGGGGAAAAGCCGATGAGCCAGCCCGCCGCCCCGGCCCCGAACTGGGCAGCAACGCTGGCCGCCGCCCTGGCCGAAGCCCTGCCCCGGCTCCATGGCGTCGCCGCCGATCCCCTGATCGGCGAGCTGATCGCCGCGCTCGCCACCGCCCTGGCCCGCGGCGAGCTGGAGTTGGATCTGGCCGGGCCAGCCCCGGAGGCGATCCGCAGCGAAGGCTGGCCCCAGGCCCATCGGCAGAGCCTGGCGAAGTCCCCCCTGGCAGCCGAACCGGACGGCCCGCTGGTGCTGGTGGCCGGGCAGCGACTGATGTGGCGCCTGTGGCAACAACAGCGCCAGCGGGTGCTCACGAACCTGATCGAGCGGGCCCGGAGCCGACCCGCCGCCGCCACTCAAGCGACGCCCAAGACCAGAAGCGAAGCCCAGACCCGGCTGGATGAACGCCAGCGCCAGGCGGTGCGGGCCGTGGGCTGCCACGGGCTGGTGCTGCTGGAAGGGGGGCCGGGTACGGGCAAAACCAGCACCGTGGCGGCGATGATCGCCGCAGCCCAGGCCACCGCTCCAGGCCTGAGGGTCCACCTGGCGGCACCCACGGGCAAGGCGGCGGCGCGATTGCGCAGCGCCACCGGCGGCCAGCTGCCCTGCACCACCCTGCACCGGCTGCTCGAAAGCCGCGGCGGCAGCTTCGGCCGCGATCGCCGCCACCCGCTGGAGCTCGATCTGCTCGTGGTCGATGAAGTCTCGATGGTGGATCTGGGCCTGATGGAGGCCCTGCTCGAAGCCCTGCCGGCCGCCTGCCGGCTGGTGCTGGTGGGGGATCCGGCCCAGCTGCCACCGATTGCGCCGGGAGCGGTGCTGCTGGAGCTGCAGGAACCGCCCTGGCGGCAGGAGCTGGCCGAGGCGGCCATCACCCTGACCACCACCTATCGCAACACCGGAGCCATCGCCGCGGTGGCCGCGGCCCTGCGCTCCAGCCTGGTTGCCAGTGGGACGGCGCCGGCGGCGGACGCCGATCCGATCGCCAGCATCCAGGGCCAGCTGACAGCCCTTGGCCCCGACGACAACCTGCAGTGGATCCAGGCCCGGCCGCCGCAGCTGCCCCAGGAGCTGATCGCGCCGCTGCGCCAGCATCACCAGCGACTGCGGCAACTGGCCCAGGACTGCGGTCCGGAGGATGGTGCCACCCAGGCGGCCCTGCTGGCACTGCGGGACGAATTGCTGGTGCTCACCCCCGTCCGGCAGGGGCCCTGGGGCCTGGACGCCATCCATCGCTGCCTGCTCGGCGAGCAGCTGCGCCGGCCGCCCGTGGACTGGCCGGCGGGCACACCGGTGCTCTGCACCCGCAATCGACCCGAACTGGGCCTGGCCAACGGCGATGTCGGCATCCTGATCGGATCGAGCGCCGACCAGCGCCAACGCCGGATCGTCTTCGGCAGCCCCGGCCTGGAGATCGCGCCGTTGCATCCGGCCCAACTGGCCGGGGCCGCGGAGGCCGCCCTGGCGCTGACGGTGCACAAGGCCCAGGGCAGCGAGGCCCGGCGACTGATCGTGCTGCTGCCTCCCGGCCGGACGGATCACCGCCTGCTTTACACCGCCCTGACCCGCGCCAGCGAGCGGGCGCTGCTGATCACCACGCCGATCCGGGGGGACCAGCAAGGCCAGGGCGATGCGAGCCTCAGCCGGCTACGGCCAACCGACGGCAAAACGTGAAGCCGGTTGAACAGAGCAGAACAATGGGCAACATGTCAAAGAAAAGTGAACAGCTTCAGAGCGGCCAGTGCCATCGGCCCATACTTCTCCCATCGGCGGGGACTTCACTCCCTGCCGGCCTTTCCAGAGCCCCTGCTCCAATAGTCTCCCCTGTAGGGAGCCCTTCTCATTCCACCCCGGAATGACCTCTTGCATCGCAACAATCTCCACGTCAATCTTGATTGATCTGGATGATTGAGGTGCCCCCGAGGTCTCCATAGGGCAACCACCTGGACACCCTGGCCCCAGGTGGCTCTGGTCAGTCTTTTCCTCCATGTTCAACGCTATCCTGACCCGTTGATGGGGCGCATGGGCCCGAACGCGATGCCTTCTGTGCCGGCAGCCTCCGAGCCCTGCCCCGAGCAGGCAATCGTGGCGACGGAGCGCGCCCCGGAGTCACGCACAGAGCGGCCCTGGGGATGGTTTGAAACCCTGGCCGAAGGCAAGGGTTATCGCGTCAAACGACTGCGCATCCTTGCCGGCCGTCGCATCAGCCTGCAGCGCCATCTGCATCGCTGTGAACACTGGATCATTGCCAGCGGTCACGGCACAATCGACTGCCAGGGCAGCAGCACAGTCGCCACCATCGGCGACAGCTTCTTCATCCCGATCGGCGGCCTGCATCGAGCCACGGCCGCCAACGAGGATCTGGAGATCATTGAGGTGCAACGCGGCGCGCTGCTGAGCGAAGCCGACATCGAGCGCTTCGATGACGATTTCGGTCGGGTGGTAAAGTCTCATTTCAACCTTTGATCAAGGACGAGGCAGCTCTGGAGAGGAGGTGAAGCAATCAGACAGTCCATCAGGAGTGTCCGAGTCGCTCACCGATCAACCCCTCTCCTTCCACCGGGTCGCTGCCGGCCTGCGTTGAAGGATTCACCAGGCCACTCTCACCTTGATCCATAACACCGACGGTGTCGCCGACATGGGCGTCACTGAAACGAACACGTCTGTGGTTGCGAGCCAATCAGCTGTGGTTGCGAACCAGTCAGCCGTGCTCGCGAGCGGCTCAACCACCCTCGAGCCCGCCGCCATCGCCTTGAGCGCACAGCTGGCAGACCTCAGCAGTGTTGAAGCTGCCGATCACAGCGATGCCGAGCGCATCACCACGGAAGCAAGCCCAGCAGCGAGTGCTGCAACTGATCAGGCGATTCAGGAGCATCAAGCTACGCGAACAGAATCGCAACAGGCTGCAGACATCAAGACGCCATCCATACAAGACGTGACAGAGACAGCTGCGGCCGCAACCGTTGCAGCCAGGAATCCTGAGCCCCAGAGCCTTGAGCCTGACACCGTTGAGGCCGTGGAGATTGAAGCCACCTCAATCGAAACCACAGCGATCAAAGCAGGAAGCCCTGAGAGCGATTCCCTCCAGGTCGAAACCGATCACCTCCTGAGCAACACTGAAACAATTCCAGCCGTGAGCAGCGAAACCGCCAACAGCACAGCCAGCCTCCCCGAGGCCGATAGCCCAGAGCCGATCAGTGGCTTCATCCCCTTCGGTCTGCGGGCCGATCTGCTGGAGGGCCTCAGCGCCATCGGCTTCCAGACCCCATCGCCGATTCAGTTGGCCGCCATCCCGGAGCTCCTGCTCGGGCGTGATCTGGTCGGCCAGGCCCAGACGGGTACGGGCAAAACGGCGGCTTTCGGCCTGCCTTTGCTGCATCGGCTCGATCCGGAGCAACGCAAACCCCAGGTGCTGGTGCTCACCCCCACGCGGGAACTGGCCATCCAGGTGGCCGAAGCGATCACCAGCTACGCGGCCCGCATGCCCCGCGTCAAGGTGCTGGCGATCTATGGCGGCTCCGATTTCCGCGATCAGATTCAACACCTCAAGCGCGGTGTTCAGATCGTGGTCGGCACCCCGGGCCGGGTGATGGATCACATGCGCCAGGGCACCCTGGATCTATCGGAACTGCGCAGCCTGGTGCTCGACGAAGCCGATGAGATGTTGCGCATGGGCTTCATCGATGATGTCGAGTGGGTGCTCGAAAAATTACCCAGCGAACGTCAGGTGGTGCTGTTCTCAGCCACCATGCCGACGGAGATCCGGCGCCTCTCGCACCGTTATCTCAAGGATCCGGCCGAAATCACCATCAAAACCAAAGGTGCCGATGGACGCCGCATCCGCCAGCGCTATCTGCTCGTCAACGCGCCCCAGAAGCTCGAGGCCCTGGAACGGGTGCTGGAGGCCGAGCGCAGCGAAGGGGTGATCATCTTCGCCCGCACCAAGGCTGTCACCCTGACGGTGGCCGAATCCCTCGAGGCCCACGGCTATGACGTGGCGGTGCTCAACGGCGATGTGCCCCAGGCCCAACGGGAGCGCACCATCGAGCGCCTGCGCGATGGCCGCGTCGATGTGTTGGTGGCCACCGATGTGGCCGCCCGCGGCCTGGACGTCGAGCGGATCAATCTCGTCGTCAACTACGACATTCCCTTCGATGGCGAGGCCTACGTGCACCGCATCGGCCGTACGGGCCGGGCCGGCCGCAGCGGCGACGCCATTCTCTTCCTCACCCCGCGGGAACGTCGTTTCCTGGGCGGCCTTGAGCGCACCGTCGGCCAACCGATTGAGCCGATGGAGGTGCCCGCCAACGCCACCATCAATCAACACCGTCTCGATCGCCTGCGCGAGCGCCTCACCAGTGGCCTTGATGGCAAGGGCCGCAGCGAGGAGGAACTGGCCCTGCTGGGCGAAATCGTGCAGCGGGTCTGCCAGGAACAGGGCTGCAGCGGCGAACAACTGGCCGTGGCCGCCCTGGCCCTCAGCCTCGGCAGCAAACCGCTGCTGCAGCAAGGAGAAGAGCGCTGGACCTCCCCCCGTCCCTCCTCCCGGGAAGGATCCCGCGACGGCGGCTTCGATCGGGAGCGCGGCGATCGCGATGGCGGCGGAGCACGCCGCGTTCTGCCGGATCGCCAGGATGGCCCGCCCGAAGCCCACATGGAGCGTTTCCGCATTGAGGTGGGCTGGCGCGATCGGGTCAAACCCGGCAACATTGTGGGCGCCATTGCCAACGAAGCCGGCATCACCGGTCGCTCGATCGGACGCATTCGCATCTTTGACGCCCACAGCACTGTCGATCTGCCCAAGGGGATGCCCGAGGAAGTCTTCAGCG
>CALPMR020000122.1 GCA_943324725.2 Bordetella parapertussis
CCGTTGCCGGTTTCCTCATGGCTCCAGAGACCCGCAACGCCGAACTGGCAGCGCGCCCGCTCCAGCACCTCCTCCACCGGGCCGATCCGCACCACCAGAGGTTGACCCAGCTGCGCCAGGGCCGAACGCAGATCCTCCAGACTTTCGGCACAGAAGTTCCACTGGCGCGCCGAGACATCGTCTTGCTGCCAGAGCAAGGGCTCCACCACCACCAGGGGCAGCACCGGCCCGAGGCGGCTGGCCTGCAGCAGCGGTTGGTGATCAGCCAGCCGCAGATCCCGCTTGAACCAGACGATCTGCAACGGCCCCATGGCCTGGACAGTAACGAAACAATCTCAGGCGGCGAGAGCTGCTGCTGCAGCCTGAAGACCGGCCAGCTCCGCCCGGCAAGAATGGACAGAAGACTCTGAACTTGCCCGCTCGACACCACTGGCAAGCGCCACTGCCAATCCCATCACTACCAACCCCGCCGCTGTGCTTGCCGGCTGAACCCGCAACGGCCCCTGAGCCATGCCTGGGGGAACCACCGGGCAGACGCCGGACGCACTCTCGGCCAACACAACCTCGTCCAGGCGATTTCAGCCCGGATGACCTCAGGGCAACGTGAAGCCGGAGGCATTCAGATGCTTGAGATCCAGCAGAACGATGAGAAACCAGACCGTGAGTGCCAGGCCGCCGACGGCAGCAAGCACAAGCAACAGGCCGGCAAACATTGACTTTGCAGAACTTTTATCGCTCATTACACGCAAAAACTTATAAATAAATGACCTTGCCATGGCCAAACCGCGGCGCCATTGCTCCAGATGATTGCTTGTACCTGGTGATCGATGACTTCAGCTGATCGATGACTTCAGCTATTCGGTAGACCTGTCCCCGCGACATCTCGGGGACATCGCCGTTGGCTTCAAGCTGGGCACTGACCTCGATCTGGATCTTGACCCCGCATCGCGCCGAGCCCAGAGCGAAAACCGCGTCCAACGGGGCCGAAACCCCGGCCGTGAGGCCTGCCAGCGACCGGGCAGGCCAGAGGCCAGAGGCCAGGGATGCGGCCCCATCGATGCCGAGACCAGCAGCCCTTGATTCAACAAAGCAGCTGCGGCAGCGGTCGGTTGGCAGCCGGACCACCCGGCAATGACCTTCGCAGCCCGGTGGATGCCGGCACCCAACCCAGGCAAGCTGGGAGTCTCCGCAGCGTTTGTGTTCAGCGATGGCTAGCCCCCGCGGTTGCCGCCCTGCTCTGGAGGTCAGTTGTCCTGCTGCGGAGCTCAATCGATGACGGTTGCCGTGGCTCTGGCCATCCTGGAGCGGCAGGACCAGTGGCTGCTGCAGCTCCGCGACGACATTCCCGGCATCGTCGCCCCGGGCTGCTGGGGCCTGTTCGGCGGCCATCTCGATCCGGGGGAAACCCCCGAGCAGGCGCTGCGCCGCGAACTGCTGGAAGAAATTGCCTGGGCGGCGGCGGATCTGCCCTTCTGGTTCAGCGACGCCAACCCCCAGCGCATCGCCCATTTCTTCCGGGTGCCCCTGACGGTGCCGCTGCAGGCGCTGCAGTTGCTGGAGGGTCAGGACATGGTGCTGGCCGGCCTGGAAGCCCTCGGCAGCGGCCAGATCTGGAGCCCCCGCCTGGGCCAGCTCCGGCCCTTGGCGCCGTCGTTGTGCTGCGCCCTGGAGCGGCTGCACACCAGCCCCCTGGAGAACTGAGGGAGTTGTGCAACCGGCCGATCACCGCCCCGCTGGAGGGATTCAGCAGCAGGCCACGGGCCGGCGGCGGCTGGCCGGCATCGGAGCCGCTGGGGCCGGCCGGCGGATGCGCACCCGGAAGGTGCCGTGGGCGGCGCCCAGATGCTGAATGAGAGCCTCTCGGGCCTCGTGGTGCAACTCCTCCAGGGAGGCTGCCGTGATGCTGATCGGACGGTCTTCAGCTGTTGCTTCGATCCGGCCGGGCTGGTCGCTGAGAACGCAAAACACGATCTCGCGCATGGAGGGAAAGACCCCGTTGTTCAGGACCATCCTTGGCCCCTTGGGCAGCTTCGGTGGGTGCCGCGGAATACGGGGAACCGATCCCCCGGGCACGAGGCCAGGCCGGACCAGCCCAACCCCTCCCGACGCCAGAGCCCAACCGAACCCAGCAACCGAACCACACAACCGACGGGAGCTTTGTAACGTCTTGTAAACAAGTTCTCGCCACCGTGAAACCCTTCTCCCTCAGCCGTGAATTCGCGATCGAGTCCCACGGCCGCGCCATCGACGCCTGCGACGACATCGAGGAGCTGCGCTCGGCGGCCAAGAGCCTGCTGCGCGCCTGGCAGCTGCAGGCCTCCTTCAGCGAGGACTTCGCCGCCCAGTTGATGGGACTGCAGACCCGTACCTTCTGAACCGGCGGTGGGCCGGTGGGCTGAACGGCAGCGACCTGCCTAGCTTGATTCCGGGGTGGCGATGAGCCTGCCAGCCAGGGTGGCCTGCGGGTCGTCGCTGACTCGCCATCGCTCTAGGGCCGTCGCCAGTGGCTTCCGGCCTGAGGCTCCCTAGCCCCCCATCCTCTCTGCCGCCCCAGCCACGACCCACACCCCCCAGCCCCCTGCTCCGACGACCACCGAGCGATTAGCGAGCGCCGACGGCGCCGATCGGGCCGTGTCGCTGCTGGCCGCCCTCAGCACAGCCGAGAAGTTCGCTCTGCTCGAGGGAGATACCCCCTTCTGGGCGGGCATGGCCGACATCGCGCTCCATGACGCCTCCCATCGCCATCCCTGGCCGGCCGGGGCGGTGCCACGGCTGGGGCTGACTGGTCTGCAATTCGTCGATGGTCCCCGCGGCGTGGTGCTCGAGGGGGGCGCCACCACCTTCCCGGTGCCGATCGCCCGCGGTGCCAGCTGGGATGACGAGCTCGAGGAGCGCATCGGCGAAGCGATCGCTCTGGAAGCCCGCAGCTTCGGCGCCAATTGGGTGGCCGCTGTCTGCATCAACCTGCTGCGGCACCCCGGCTGGGGCCGGGCCCAGGAGACCTACGGCGAAGATCCCGTGCTGCTGGGAACCCTGGGCGCCGCCATGACCCGCGGCCTGCAGCGCCACACGATCGCCTGCGTCAAGCATTTCGCCCTCAACTCGATCGACAGCTGCCGCTTCCTGGTCGATGTGCAGGTGAGCCGCCGGGTGCTGCAGGAGCTCTACCTGCCCCATTTCCGCGACTGCATCGAGGCGGGCGCCGGTTCGGTGATGAGCGCCTACAACCAGGTGAACGGCCAGTGGTGCGGCCAGCACCGGGAGTTGCTCACCACGATCCTCAAGCAGCGCTGGGGCTTCGCTGGCTTCGTGGTCAGCGATTTCATCTTCGGGATTCGGGACGGCGTCGAGGCCCTCAACGCCGGGCTCGACCTGGAGATGCCCTTTCCGATGATCTTCGCGGGTTGTCTGGAGGAGGCCCTGGCCGCTGGACGCCTGGCGATGGAGCGGATCGATGACGCGGTGCTGCGGCAGTTGCGAGCCCAGCTGAGCCTGCCGGCCGGCCCCTATCCACGCTCGCTGCGGGGCTGCCCGACCCACCTCGCCCTGGCCCGGGAGGCGGCCACCAAGGCGATCGTTCTGCTCAGGAACGAAGGCCCCGTGCTGCCCCTGACCGGGCTGCGCTCCGTGGCGGTGATCGGCGCCCTGGCCGCCGCGGCCAACCTCGGCGATCGCGGTTCCTCGGACACCCGGCCCGATCCCGGTGTGGTGATCACTCCCCTGGAGGGACTGCGAGCAGCTGACCCCGATCTGCTGATCCACTACGCCGATGGAGCCGATCCGGCCGCGGCCGCAGCCCTGGCGGCAGCCAGCGAGGCGGCCGTGCTTGTGGTGGGGCTTGACTGGCGCCAGGAGGGGGAACACATCCACCCCGGCGATCTCGAGCCGATCCTGAGGCAGATGCCACCACCGGATCCGCTGCTGCAACGCTTCGGCGCCCGACGACTGCGAGCGCTGTGGTCGCCCGTGGCCGCGGCGATGGCGGCGCTCACCCGGTTCGCCTCCGCCCGCACAGGCGGAGATTTCGCCTCCGGCGATCGCACCACCCTGGGCCTCGATGCCGCCCAGGAGGCCCTGATTCTGGCGGTGGCGGCCGCCAATCCCCGCACGGTGGTGGTGCTGATGGGCGGCGGCGCCATCCTCTGCGAAGCCTGGCGCCAGGCGGTGCCCGGCCTGCTGCTGCTCTGGTATCCCGGCCAGCAGGGTGGAGCGGCCCTGGCCGATGTGCTGCTGGGCCGGGTGTCGCCCTCGGGCCGCATGCCCTTCAGCGTGCCCGGCAGCGAGGCCCAGCTACCGCCGTTCGAGCCCCGGGCAGCCAAAGTCGTCTACGACCTCTGGCATGGCTACCGGCGCCTGCGGCGCGATGGCCATGGCGCTGCCTTTCCCTTCGGTTTCGGCCTCTCTTACAGCAGCTTCCACCACAGCGATCTGCAGCTGGAGCTCCAGAGCGAGGCCAATCTGCTGCAAGTGGCGCTGACGGTGACCAACACCGGCGCCATGGCCGCCGCCGAGGTGGTGCAGGTGTATGCGGAGCCGCCGGGGCTGGTGCTGGAGCGGCCGCAGCGCTCCCTGATCGGCTTCCAGCGCCTCAACCTGGAGGCGGGGGAAGCGCGGCGGCTCAACCTGGCCATTCCTTTGCGGCGCCTGGCCTACTTCGATGAGGCTGCCGATGGCTTTGTGCTGGAACCGGGGCCTCATCAGATCTGCATCGCCCGCCATGCCGAAGCCGATGGCCTGAGCCTGGCGCTCGATCTCGAAGCCAGGTTGGTGGATCGCTGAATCCGATGCCCAGCACCAAATGTGCGGCGTTTGAACGGCAAGGCTGTTGAACCGGCGGGTGGCTCAACCGCCGGGCCGCAGCAGGGGTCAGCCTGGGCCTGGATCGGCCTGGCAACCAGGGAGTCCCGGAGACGGCGCTGGCCGCTCCCCGGCGAAGTTCCGCTGCCAGCCCCGTCCTCAAGCCCGTTGCAGCTCCTCGGCCAGTGGCTCGAGGGCCTGGCGATCGCGCAGAAGCTGGGGATGGGTCCACACCGGTAGCATCCGCTGCACCCCCACCGGCAGCACGGCGCGCCAGCCCGGCAGCACCACCAGATCGAGACCCGAATAGAAGCTGCTGCAGGCGATGCTGCCCAGGGTGTCGAGGTTGCCGTTCAGTTCGCGCAACAGGGGGCTGCCCCACTTCAGATCGGCAATCCCGGCCATCGGCCAGCGGGGCCAGGGCATGGCCGTGAGCGTGCCCTGATGGGGACTGCCGACACTGATCAGGCGCCGAGTGCGGCGATGGCCTCCCAGCAACTGGACCCAGGTGCGAGCGATCACGCCCCCCATCGAGAAGCCGAGCAGATCGATCGGCTGTTCAGGGCCGAAGGCGGCCTGGATGTGGTGATCCAGCAGCGCTGCCGACTCGGCGATCGGCGTGATCCCGCAGCGCAGCGGCAGATCCGGCAGCAGCAACGGTCGCTGCGGTTCCGGCAGGTGCGCCAGGAGCCGCCGGAAGACGCTGGAGCTGTCCAGCATCCCGTGCACCATCACCAGGGGTGGGCGGGATTCGGGGACGTGGGCCGAAGTCATGCAGCCGATTCAAGGAGCAGGCGAGGGAGCAGGGAGGTCGGTCGGGGGCAGGGATCACCGCCCCCTCTCGTCGCCCCAGCAGCCCTCAACAGCAGCCCCCCGAGCCTGAGTCCGCGGCGGTGGTGAGGGGGGTGGCGTTGGTGGGCTCGTTGGTGGCCTGGCTGGCAAAGGGCAGGCTGCTGCCGCAGCCGGGGAAGAGGCCGAAGTGGCGGCTGAAGTCGCCGATGAACGTGAAGTGCTCGCGGAAGCGGCTCTGGTGGAGCATCCGGTAGGTGTTGCCGCAGACGGGGAACACCCGACCGGTTTCGAGGGCGTGGTGCTGATCGAGATCCCAGCGATCGGGAGACTGCGGGATCGTGCCCCGGTAGATCACGGCCTGGCCGTGGTCTTCGCAGGCGTCCTCGAGCTCGCTGATGTTGAACAGGCGATAGGTGGCTGAATGAAATCGGGCCTCACCCACCAGGGGCGCGATCTGGGCCTCGGTGATCTGAATCGGCCGGTCCTGCACCAGGCGCGGATCGGCAAAGCCGGCACCCCTGGCCAGCCGCAGGAAATCATTCCAGTAGAGGGCACCCCCAAGGCATTCGCCGTACAGCACCGGCTGGCGCCTGACACTCTCCGGCAGGCGCCGATCGGCGTAGACATCGGAGAAGTAGAACTCACCGCCGGGCTTGAGCAACCGCTGCACGCCCCGCAGCACCGCTGCCTTGTCGGTGGAGAGGTTGAGCACGCAGTTGGAGACGATCACATCGAAGCTGCCCGGCTCCAGCGGCAACAGCTCGAGGTTTTCGATCGTCCCCTCCAGGAAGGAGACGTTGTCAAAGCCGAACTGCTGGGCGTGGAAATTCTGGTGGCGGCGGGCCACGGCGAGCTGCTCGGGCGTCATGTCGACCCCCAGCACCGAACCACCGGCGCCGACCAGCTGGGCCAGCAGGTAGACATCCCGGCCGGAACCACTGCCGAGATCGAGGATGCGGCAGCCCTCCAGCAGGGGCGGGCAGATCAGGCCGCAGCCGTAGTAGCGGTCGCTGACCTCTGGATGCACCTTGGCCAGCAGCGGCCTGAGCCAGCTCGGAACGGCATCGGCATCACAGCAGGCCGAGGTCTTGAGGTCGGCCGTACGCGTGAGCTGCTGGCCGTAATAGGCCTGGACGGCTTCCCGGGTGGTCATGGATCGCGGCTCCGAGAGGTGTGGGGCAGGGAACGTGGTCTGTGCTTGAAACCGTATCCCCGAGCGGAATCGGGCCGTGGCAGACGCCAGGCCCGGATTGCCCTCCCCTGCTCCGGGGAGAAGTGCGGGGCGTAGCTTGGCGTGCCAGTCGATCAGCGTCGATCCATGCATGCCCTACCGCTGCACCTCGGGCCCGGGAGCGATCTGCGCCTCAGCCTCGAGCAGCTGGCGGCGGAGCAGCAGTTGTCCGGCTTCGTGCTCGGGGTGGTGGGCAACCTCGCCCAGGCCGCCTTCCAGTGCCCCGGCCAGGCCGAACCCACCCTGCTCCAGGGTGATCTGGAGATCATCACGCTCAACGGCACCCTCTCCCCCCAGGGCGTGCATCTGCACCTGAGCCTCTCCGATGGCAGCTGCCAGGTCTGGGGAGGGCATCTGGAGCACGGCACGCTGGTGCTCAAAGGGGCCGATCTGCTGGTGGGGGTGCTCACCGATCAGGGCGTCGAAGAATCCCCTGCAGCGACGCCCCAGCCGCTGGTCGAGATCGCCGTGCTGCCGGGCTGCCCCTTTTCGGCCCGGGCCTTGCGCATGGTGCGCACCCTGGGGATCCCCCACGAGGTGCTCGAGGTGGTCAACGAGGAGCAGAGGCGCGAACTCGAAGCGCTCAGCGGCCAGAGGAGCCTGCCCCAGGTGTTCATCGACGGCCAGTCGATCGGCGGCTACGGGGCCCTGGCCGATCTGCATGCCCGCGGCGAGCTGGAGCCCTTGCGGCACTGATGACAACGCTGCAAATGCAGACGCAGTCCGGCTGCGGGCTGGCGATCGGCCGCTATCCGCGCTTCCGCTATGACGCCAGTGGCGGCGGCGGCGGCGCGGCCCTGGGACCCCACGATCGCGGCGGCTGGCAGCCCCTGAGCTTTGAGCCTGCCGCCCTCAGCATTCCGGATCTGAGCTGGCGCACCACCCGCTTTCTGGGCCTGCCCCTGCCACCTGGACTCAGCATTTCCATCCATCCGGAGCGGCTGGAGGGACGCTGGCAGCTAGCCACCGGCGCCCTGGAGCTCCAATTCCACGCCCGTTTCCGCTTCGCCCTGGGCGCTCTCTACCAGGCCCCCGACCTGATCGTGCGCACCGAGCTCACCACCAGGGCTGTGCAGGGACAACGCCACAGCGCCCAGGGGCAGCCGCTTGATGGCAACGGCCAAGCTCTGCTGGTGGGAATCGCCACGGTGCAACCCACCGGCGTGAGCTGGCTCGATCGGTTCCTCGGCCTGCCCGATGAGGCACTCGCCCAGCTGCGCTGCCGTTTGATCCAGGCCCCAGCCGCGCCGATCTGAAGGCCTGGGCTGTTCCGTGCACCCCCAACTACGCAGGGGGATGCGGGCCCGGGCTGGCCCCTGAGAGCCACTGCCCGGAGCTTGAGCAGCACTGCATAGCCGCCATTGCCTTCGGGCTCAACCCCTAGAGCCCCAAGGCTCCAACGACAAGAACTCTTGCCACCACTTGCTTTTCTGCTCACGCCCCCTGTTGGATTCGAACCAACGACCGGCTGCTTAGAAGGCAGCTGCTCTATCCGGCTGAGCTAAGGGAGCTGGGGTGATGTTTCCGGCCTGGGGCCTGGAAGCAGGGGCAGATTGGATCTGCGCCGATGGATTCATGATGCCTGCCCGCGGGCCAGGCAGGCGCCGTCCCCGGGCTGGAGTTCGCGGCAGGGATGCAGCTCGTACAGTGATTGACCGTGCAACGATCGCCCTATGGCGGCCACCCGGCTCAGCGACAGCCAGAAAACCGAG
>CALPMR020000123.1 GCA_943324725.2 Bordetella parapertussis
ATCTCGGCTTCGCAACGCCGCAGCGAGCTCACCCTGGCGGCGATTCTGATCAATCCGGGGGTGATGCCGGTTCACATCCGCTTCAGCAGTGGAGCCGTACGCAATAGCTTTGAAGCGCCCTATCTGGCCAACAATCTGATGGGCGTCAAGCCCCTGGGCCCGAGACCATGGAATACCGGCCCCGGAGATGCTACGGCGATACAGATGTTGCGAGGCAAATTGGATTCTCGCCTCAGCGATGAAATCACCATCCCAGCGCGATCGCGGCTCGTGCTGTTTCAAACCCAGCTGCCGGCCCTCGGCATCGCCAATGCCCTGCTGAAGGGCAAGAGCGATGGCCCCTTCCAGATTGCGGTCGTGGCAGCCAATAACAATCCCAGAGACGATGCTGAGATTCTGTCGGTGCTGGATCAAGGCCGACTGGCACCGGGTCGCGTCTATCTCAATCGCATCAATGAGATCAATAATCGGGCCGTCTTCTCGCGGGTCGGTGGCGTAGCCATCGGCGATTCGTATAACGCCAGCATCAGCCACGATCTCGATAGCCAGGGCTCTCTGCATGTTCCCTTCACCAGCACGGATCGGCATGACTTCGGCACCCGTGACATTCAGGTCAATCCCCTGGCCAGCCGCATGCTGGATTCATCTCTCGACAACATCGGCACCTATGGCGTGCGCTTTGACATCGATATGAACCTGCGAGGTCATGGACCCTATGAATTGGTGATGAGCCATCCATCGCCGATGGGGGGCAGAACCTTCACCGCCTTCCGTGGCTCCATCCAGATCCGCTCCGAGGAAGGTCAGAGGGAGGTGCATGTCGGTCTGCGCTCCGGTGAAAGCCTCTCACTAGGCCAGATCAACCTGCGCCCCGGGGTGATCTATCCCCTGCGGGTCAGCATGGTGTACCCGGCCGATGCCACCCCTGGCCATCTGCTCAGCATTGTGACCGCCCGCCAGCTTGCCCTGGTGCAGGAGCAACAACGGCAGCAGGATCTGGCCCGACTCAATGCCAGCCGTCCGGCCAGGCCCAGTGGTGGCCCACCGCCCTTACCGGGTGGAGGCCCCGCGCTTGGCCAACCGCCTGCGGCCGAACCAGTGCGGGAAGCGACGCTGCCGCCGTTCCAATCCCCAGCCGTCAGGCGCTTTCGCCCGCCCTCGATGCCCCTGCTGCCACCCCCTGAAATTCTGCGCCCCTCGCCGATTCCCTCCTGGCTGACGCCGCCCCCCGCCCCCCCTGCCTCGCGGGGCACGGATCCGTTCCAGCCTTCGTCCCCGGTGATCACCCCCAGTGGGCAGAATCGCTCCGAAGGGGCTGACGGAGACCTGGTCGACCGTTACCGTCAGGCGGTGGAAGAGCAGAAACGGGTGATGCAGGGGTGGCAGCAACCATGAGCCGAGCCTGAGCGAGGAACAGCGTCGTGGTGGATGAAGCCCCCGCGGCATGGAGACGCACCAGCATCTCGCTGCCGCTACAGACTGTGAAGCATCTGGAGCGGTTGCGCCGGGAGTGGGGGCTCAGGCACCGTGGTGCCGTGCTCGAACGCCTGCTGCAACAGGTTTTTGGTGACGATGCCGATGGGGAGGCCGGCTCCGATCTGCTTCCCGACAACCTGGCGGCAGTGGCTGAATGCCACGACGCCGACGGCGAACTCGATGAACAGGTCGACCTGGTTCTGGTGCGCCGTGGTGACCTGGAGGCGCTGTCAACCGAGGACGATGCCGACGACAGCCGCACCGATCGCGAACGCAGCCGAGCAGCTGGTGGTGGCGGGATTGATCTGCCTGGCTTTGTGCGCAGCCGCACCAGCCAGCTCAAGCGTGATCTCGGCAATGCTGGGATTGCGGCTCCCCGGCTGAATGTGGTGCCCCTGCAGGTGCCTGTGGAGCAGATCCAACAGGCCCTGCAGGAAGCTCGCAATCACTGGATCACCGTCTATGGCAGCCCACCCAATGCCACGGTGCTGGAGAACGCGATGATCTGGTTGGCCCATGACATCTGGCCCCAGTGCGATCAGAGCGAGGCAAGGGTCTTCACCTGGTCGGCGGCCTGTGAGGTGATGGGTGACATTGTCAGCGGCTGGAGTGATGAGGGGCCGAGCTTTGAGCGGGTGATGGTCACGGCCGGGGTGCTGGAAGATCCGTTCAGCCCCGCCACCTTGACCCTGCGGCTGCCCACCTTGATTCGCCGCTTTGTGCATCGCTTTCGACGACGCGGCCGGGGTCGTTCCTTCCAGACCCTCGAGCACACCATGACACTGCAGGGAGCCCTGAAGTTGCTCAACCTGCCGACTGATCCAGGCAAACGCCTGGCCCTCTCCCAGATCCGTGAGTCCTATCGCGAACTGGCTCTCAGTCACCATCCGGATGCCGGTGGGTCGGTGGAGGCGATGCGCCGCATCAATGAGGCCTACCAACTGCTCAAGGAGCTGTATCGCCAGCGCCCGGAACCCAGATCACCCTAGCAACAGTCTCAGGCGAGACTCGTTAATAGTCTCGTTAATGGTCCAATATGAGACTCATGGGCGACTCCTGCGACTGTCGCCGGGGTCGCCCCAGCTGATGATCGCGACCGGGAATCCGCTCGCTCAAGACGAGAGAGGCCACAGTCTCAAGGATTTCTTCCCTGAAGCTGCCGAGAGCGTGCGAAAAGTTTCCCGCCTATCCAGGACGAGACTGAGTCTGAGTCCTGTGCAGACACCAGATTGAGACTGAATGGATTGCTCTGCCGATCGCTGCAAGCTGCTGTGCTGGTTGACCGCTTCGACGGGATGGACGCCGTTGCCACTGCCGTGCTGCCAGTCAACCCGGCCTGCAGAAGAAAGCCACCTCGGCCAGACATCGGCGCCAGGACCAAGCCTGAACCAGAACCCCATCTGTGTCTCATAAATAGTCTTGGAGTAAGTCCTTTGTGAGATCGATGCAACGTTGGTGTGGTGCGTGCTGTTGCCGTGCCGGCAGGCTTAAACCTTGCCAAACCGACTCACAGCTCTCACCTGCATCTCGCCATGAGTCTGGAATTCGGTCTCATCCTGGAAAAGCAAGATACTGAAAAAGTGTCGATTCTGTTTGTGTCGCACCTGTGCTCTCTCCTTGGTCTGGCTGTCGTCGAACCCGGTTGGCCAGGTCTGCCACCCCAGTCCCGACTGTTGTCCAAGCGCGAGATTGTTGTCCAAAGTCCTGGACAGCGCTTTGGACACTGCTGCTGATTGCTTGGTATGACTCGTTTTAAAAAGCTTGCGTATCTGCTTCCAAGGCAGATACGCAAGCTATTGGCCGCCGCAGCTGCCTGCAGCGGGGCGATTCGGCAGTGACTGGGCTGGGTGATTTCGTTCAGCCAGCCCCCAGTCGCCCAGGCGATACACCGGCCTGCGTCGCAACGTTGTGATCGTCACAGGCTGCCGGCCCGCAGCTGGTCAACACAATCCAAGCGACCAGAGCAAGGCTGCTTGCAGAACACCAGAACTGGTCTCATGCTTCTGGTTCAGGTCCCATATTCAGACTTTTATCGAGTCGCAGGTGGGCTGACTGAGACAAGTGGATAGCCGCCCAGCCGCTGCCGCCTGGCTCAGCTGCTTCGCGTTGCTCAAGGGTTGGCTGGATGCAGCGATGGCAGGACGCTCAACCATCGATGCGACAGGAGAGCGGACCAGCTGCAGACCCGTGGCGTCGCTCGCTCAGAATCCCGAGATGAGACACATTTCTGGTCCCATAATGCGTCACGTCTGAGATTTTTGATCGTTCTGGCGATTGCGAGCTGGGGAGGCCGCCATCGTGACGTTGATCGCTTTCAGCTCCTCGACTTGCTGTTGCCGCTTACAGCTGATTTGCTCCCAGGATCTTGGCGCTGGCCTGGCCGCGCTGGCTTGCGTCACCACTGGCTCCAGCAGAGTCCCTGGGAGTCTTGCTGATCCGATCAGAAGCAGACGGCCAGAGTCAAGGGTTCGCTTTTGACTTTGACGTGAGCAGGGCCCAGGTCCATGGCTGCTCGCCACGGCGCTGAACAGTCATCCAGCACTTCTCAGCTGAGACTCATGAACTGTCTCGATCTGGCTCTGAGGTGAGACGGCTGAGCCTGCCCCGAGCCGGGCCGTCTTGGCATTTGCTGGCACCGGTTGTTCATCGCTCTGCGATCGCCCAACTGCCGCTCAAGTTGTCAGCGCAGCTCGCAACGGTGTCTGCTGACGCTCCTGCCTCAACGCCTTTGGCTCAACGCCTTCGTCGCAGCACCAAGCCACCAAGACCAACGCGCCAGGATCAAAGCGCCAAGACATCCGCACCGGGACGTGAGTCCCAGCGCTGATGCCGGTGGTTCGGATGCCCGTGGCCAATCAGGTGGTGGTCTGCATCCCCTGGATCAGAAAGTCGAAGTAGGGGCCTGCCAGAGCCGCATCTTCGCCGCTCAGCAGCACCAGAGCCGCCTCTTTGAGCGTTCGCATCGCCTCGACCATGCCCGGCAGGGGCACCCCCAGGCTGTTGTACATCTCTCGGGCACCGACCAGGCCGATCTGCTGGATCATCTCGGTGCTGCCGGCCAGCACCCCATAGGTGACCAACCGCAGATACCAGCTGTAGTCCCTCAGGCACTGGGCCCGTTGTTTCTGGCCGAAGGCATTGCCACCCGGTGCCACGTACTCGGGCTTGCGGCTGAACAGCTGGCGGGCGGCCTCATCAACGATTTTTTTCTCGTTATCGGTGAGGACCCGGACAACCCCCAGACGCCTGGATCCTCCCGAGAGGAAATCCACCATCGAGCGCAACTCGCCGCCGGTGGGATACCGCAGCTGATCATCGGCCTGGAGGATCAGATCGCGAACGACGCTCATTGCAGCGACCACAGACTGCGCCATCGTATCGAGTCGTTCCGACGGATCGGCCAACTCCGTGCAAGGTGTAACGCCCCTTTGCACGGCTGCCGATAGGGTCGGGCGAGGTGGATGACGACATGAGCGAGCCCAACCCTTCTGCAACCGAGGTCGAACTCGACATCCAGGACCTCTCCCACGATGGCCGCGGGATCGGCCGGCTGGATGGCCGGGTCGTGTTCGTCGATGGAGCGCTGCCCGGCGATCGCGTGCTGGTCAGGCTTCTGCCCCAACGCCGCCGCCAGCTTCACGCCGATCTGCGCCGCATCCTGCAGCCTTCGCCCCAACGGCGCCGGCCCCCCTGCATCCTGGCCGACCACTGCGGCGGCTGCAGCCTCCAGCCCCTCAGTGACGAGGGGCAGCAGCAGTGGAAGCAGCGATCGCTGGAGCAGGCCCTGCAGCGGATCGCCGCCCTGGAGCTGGCGGCGCAGCCGCTGCTGGTTTCCGACCGGCCCCTGGGCTATCGCAATCGGGCTGTGATCCCCCTCGAACGCGGCGAAGATGGCCATCTCAAGGCCGGTTACTACCGCCGCGGCAGCCACCGGATCGTCAACATGAACCGCTGTCCGGTGCTGGATCCGCGCATCGACAGCCTGATCGCGCCGCTCAAGCGGGACCTGGAGACCAGTGACTGGCCTGTGGATCGCCATGGCGTCAGCGAGGGTGGTCTGAAGCACCTGGCTCTGCGGGTGGGCCATCACACCGGCGAGGTGCTGATCACCCTGATCGCCAGCGATCAGGAGCTCGAAGGGCTCGAGGCCATGGCTGAATCCTGGCTGGAGCGCTGGCCCGAGGTGGTCGGCGTCAGCCTCAACCTGCAGCCGCGTCCCACCAACCAGTTGTTCGGCCCCAGCACCTACACCGTGGCCGGCCGCGGCTGGCTGTCGGAATCCTTCGCCGGTCTGAAGTACCACATCGCCGCCGACACCTTCTTCCAGGTGCACACCACCCAGGCGGAACGGCTGGTGCCCCTGATGCTGCAGGGTCTGGGCGGCAGCCAGGACCCTGCAGCCAGTGGTGAATCCCTGCTGCTGGATGCCTTCTGCGGTATCGGCACCTTCTCCCTGCCCCTGGCGGCCGCCGGCTGGCGGGTGCATGGCATCGAGCAGCATCCGCCCGCCGTGGAGTTGGCCCGGCTGAATGCGGCTGCCAACAACCTCGGTGATCGGGCCACATTTGAAACTGCCGCCGTTGCTGCGGCCCTGCCGGCCCTGCTGGATTCGGCGGAGGCCCTGCTGCTCGATCCACCGCGCAAGGGGCTCGAACCCCACGTGATGGCGGCGATTCTGGCCACGCCGCCGCGGCGGCTGCTGTACCTGAGCTGTGATCCGGCCACCCTCAGCCGTGATCTGGGCCTGCTCTGCGCTGAGGCGTACAGGCCGGTGTCAGTGCAGCCGATCGACTTCTTCCCCAACACCAGCCACATCGAGGCCCTGGCGGTGTTGGAGAGAAAGGCCTAACTGCGCAGTCGGGCGGCGAACTGGGTCTCCACCGCGGTTCGCACCGTCTGGTGGGCCCGTTCCACCTCCTCGTCCGTGAGGGTGCGGGAGCTGTCCCGGTAACGCAGCCGGAAGGCCTGGCTGCAGCAGCCGACCTCCACCTGGGAGCCTTCGTAGCGATCCACCAGCACCACCTGCTCCAGCAGCGGTTTACCCGCCTTGCGGATGGCGCCGAGCAAGGCCGTGGTGGCCACATCCCGCCCGACCACCAGGGCCAGATCCCGTTCGGAAGCCGGCACCGTGGCAAAGGGACTGAAGGCCGGTTGCCAGCGATTGCGTCGCGTCGCCGCCGCCAGCAGCGCCTCCAGGCCGAGCTGGAACACATAGGTGGCTTCGGGGAGGTCGAGCGCTTCAGCCTGGGCTGGATGGAGCTGGCCGAACCAGCCGCTATCCCGGCCTTCGATCACCAGGGCGCTGGATCGCCCCGGATGCAGCAGGTCGCCAGCCACTGCGCTCTCCAGGGGTCGATCCTCCACCGGGATGTGCAGGCAATCCAGTGGACCCTGCAGCAACCCCCTGGCCTCGAAGTAGTCCAGGGGGCGGGGCTTGCCGCTGCTGCTCCAGAGCTCGGAGCTGCGCTCACCGCTGATCACCCCCACCAGCAGGGACGTCTGCCGGGCGTCGCCCTTGCCGGGATGGAACACCTGGCCGATTTCAAAGGCCCAGAAGCCTGGCTGGGAGGCCTGGAGATTGCGGCGGGCGGCCTGGAGCAGCTCCGCGTGGAGGTTGTCGCGCAGATGGCCATAGTCCGCCAGCAGCGGGTTGGCCAGGGGCACCCGTCCGGGGGCCGCCGCCACCAGGCTGAGGCTGCAGGTTTCCTGCAGGCCTGCGGCGCACAGGGCCCGTCGCAGGCGCCGCTCCACCTGTTGCTCCGGGGTGAGGCCACCGGACTCCAGCGGATCACAGAGATGACTGGCGAATTGGTCGTAGCCCACCAGGCGGGCCACTTCCTCGATCAGATCCACCGGGCGGCGCAGATCCATGCCCCGCTCCGGCGGCACCTGGACCAGCCAGCCAGCTTCGTTCGCTTCGAGGCGACAGCCGAGAGCTTCGAGGGTGCGTTCGATGCGCTGATCGGCCAGATCCACCTCCTCGCCGTCCTCGATCACCGGTCCCAGCAGGTTGTGCAGGGCATCGCGCTCCAGCATCAAGGCGTCAACCGGGGCTTCCTCCCGGCGATGCAGCCAGCGGCCGACGACGCTGGCGGCGGCCAGTTCGCCCAGCAGCTGCACGGCCCGATCGGCCGCCGTCAGGGTGACCTCCGTCGGCAGGCCCTTTTCAAAGCGGCTGCTGGCTTCAGTGCGCAGACCGACACTGCGAGCTGAACGCCGTACGGCCTGGGAGGGGAAGACGGCGGCCTCCAGCCAGAGGGTGGTGGTGGCTGCTGTCACCGATTCGCCCAAGCCACCCATGACCCCGGCCAGGGCGATCGGCTGGTCGGCGTAGGTGACCAGCAGGGCCTCCGCATCGAGGTCACGGCTCTCGCCATCGAGGCTGATCAGCTGCTCGCCGTTGCGTGCCTGCCGCAGCCCGATCAGGGCAGGATCGGCAGAACCGCCGCCCAGACGTGCCAGGGCAGCAGCGTCGAAGGCGTGCAGGGGTTGGCCGGTCTCCAGCATCACCAGATTGGTGATGTCGACAACGTTGTTGATCGGTCGCAGGCCGGAGCGCTCCAGCCGTTGCCGCAGCCAGGCAGGGGATGGTCCCACCTGCAGGCCCGTGAGAGCCGTGAGGCTGAACAGGCCACCGGCCTCCATCGCCGCCAGGGATTCGGCGCTGGCCGGCAGTGCCTGGGCCGCCACGGCCTCCGCGGCGGCTGGGAAGGTGGTGTGGCCGTCACAGATGGCTGCCACTTCACGGGCGATGCCCCGCAGCGAGAGGCCATCAGGGCGGTTGGCGGTGATCGCCAGTTCCAGCACCTGATCATCAAGGCCCAGAACCGGCCCGACCGGCGTGCCCGGGGCTGGAACCGAACTCAGCAGCTCATCAAGGATGAGGATGCCTTCGGAGCTTTCGGCCAGCCCCAGCTCCTGGAGCGAGCAGATCATGCCGCTGCTGGCCACGCCCCGCAGTTCCGCCGGTTTGATCGTCAGGCCCACGGCCGGCAGGGTGCTGCC
>CALPMR020000124.1 GCA_943324725.2 Bordetella parapertussis
GGCCCCTGCAGGCCTTCTCGATCGGCGGCGACCTGATCCCACGCCTGGTCGACGAGATCCCCGTGCTGGCCGTGGCGGCCTGCTGCGCCGAAGGGATCAGCCAGATCCGCGGCGCCGAGGAGCTGCGGGTCAAGGAGACAGATCGGCTGGCGGTGATGGCCCGTCAGCTCAGCGCCATGGGGGCCCAGCTGCAGGAACACGCCGATGGGCTGACGATCGCCGGCGGGGTGCAACTGCACGGCGCCACCGTCAACAGCGAAACCGATCACCGCGTGGCGATGAGCCTGGCGGTGGCCTCCCTGGTGGCCCGCGGCGACACCTTCCTGCAGGATCCAGAGGCGGCGGCCGTCTCCTATCCGGGCTTCTGGGTGGATCTGGCACGGCTGCGGGCCTGAGCCGGCAGCCGTGATGACGGTGCCAGAGATGACGGTGCCAGAGAAGACAGTGCCGGAGCGTAGGCACGAGCTCGGGACGCGCCTCAGCCGCGACGGCAGTTTCAGCCTGTACAGCGCCGAGTTCGGCGAGAGTTTTCACTGCGCCGACGGTGCCCTGGCCGAAGCCCAGCGGGTGTTCGTGGCACCGGCCCAGCTGGAGCGCTTTCCCCCCGGCGACAAGCTGCGGGTGCTGGAGGTGGCCGTGGGCACGGGCACCAACACAGCCACGCTGGTGCAGGCCTGCCTGGAGCGGGGTCTGGAGCTGGACTGGTGGGGGTTGGAGCTGGATCCCCGGCCCCTGGCGCTGGCCCTGGCCGATCGCGGTTTTCGCCGCCAGTGGCCCGGCCCCGTGCTGGCGGAGCTGGAAACGCTCACCAGCAGCGAACGGCTGCTCTGGGGCGATGGCCGCAGCCGTCTGCAGGAATTGCTGAGCCCTCTCGCCGGTCGCTGCGACCTGGTGCTGCTCGATGCCTTCTCGCCGCGCCACTGCCCCCAGCTCTGGTCGCTGGAGTTTCTGGCGGATCTGGCCGCTCTGCTGGCCCCCGAGGGCCGGCTGCTCACCTACTGCTCGGCGGCAGCGGTGCGCCGGGCCCTGACGCTCTCCAGCCTGCAGCTGGCGGCCATCACCAGCCCCAACACCACACCAGCCCCAGGGCTGGCCACAACCACAGCCACAGCCACAGTCACAGCCGCGACAACGGCGGTGACAACGGGCGAGCCAACCGGCCCAACCCCAACGGCCTGGAGTGCCGGCACCGTGGCCAGTCCCAGCCCGCTGCCGTTGGGCGGCGTGCTGCGGGCTCTCAGCCCGATGGAGCTGGAGCACCTGGCCTGCCGGGCCGGCGAGCCTTACCGAGATCCAGCGCGCAACGGCACCGCCGCCGCGATCCTGGCGCGTCGCCAGCGGGATCAGAGCCTCAGCAGCGCCGAACCCGGCAGTCAGTGGCAACGCCGCTGGCGCCTGGCGCATCGCCATCACCAGCAGCCGGCCGCCGACCCAGGCCAGGACCACGGTCAGGACCACGGCCAGGACCACAGTCAGGACCGCGGCGAGCTGGGCTGCGCCGATCGGCCCCGGTAGATTCCGCCCCAGCCGTCCCGCCCGCCGATGCTCGCCGTTGCCGTCCTGGCTGCCGGAAAGGGAACCCGGATGAAAAGCGACCTGCCGAAGGTGCTCCAGCCCCTCGCAGGCTCCACCCTCGTCGAGCGGGTGCTGGCCAGCTGTGAGCACCTCGATCCCGAGCGGCGGCTGCTGATCGTCGGCCACCAGGCCGAACGGGTGGAGAGCACCCTCGCCGGCCATGGCGGGCTGGAATTCGTGCTGCAGCAACCCCAGAACGGCACCGGCCACGCCGTGCAACAACTGCTGGAGCCCTTGCGGGGTTTCACGGGCCAGCTGCTGGTGCTCAACGGCGATGTGCCGCTGCTGCGCCCTGAAACCCTCGAACACTTGCTGGAGCAGCACCGCAACAGCGGCGCCGCCGTCACCCTGCTCAGTGCCCGCCTGGCCGATCCCAGCGGCTACGGGCGGGTGGTCGCCGCTGACAGTGCGGCACACAGTGGTGCTGTCAGCGCCATCATCGAGCATCGCGACTGCTCCGAAGAACAGCGGCGCAACACCCTCACCAACGCCGGCATCTACTGCTTCGACTGGCCGAAGCTGGCGGCGGTGCTGCCGCTGCTGGCCAGCGACAACGACCAGGGGGAGCTCTACCTGACCGACACCGTCGCCATGCTCAGCCCGGCCATGCACCTGGAGGTGGCCGATGCCGATGAAATCAATGGCATCAACGACCGGCTGCAGCTGGCCCAGTGCGAAGCGGTGCTGCAGGAGCGGCTGCGGCGGCACTGGATGATCGAAGGAGTGAGCTTCACCGACCCGCTCAGCTGCACCCTCAGCGAAGGCACCCGCTTCGGCCGCGATGTGGTGGTCGAACCCCAGTGCCATTTCCGCGGCGACAACGCCATCGCCGCCGGTTGCCGCATCGGGCCCGGCAGCCTGATCGAGAACAGCCGCCTCGGTGAGGCGGTGGAGGTGCTGTTCTCGGTGCTGCGGGATGTGGAAGTGGAGCAGGGCTGCCTGATCGGCCCCTATGCCCAGCTGCGGGCCGGAGCCCACCTCGGCGCCGGCAGCCGCATCGGCAACTTCGTCGAAGTCAAGAACAGCCGCCTGGGCGAGGGCGTCAAGGCCAACCACCTCAGCTACCTGGGCGATGCCGATCTCGGCGCCGGCGTCAATGTCGGTGCCGGCACCATCACGGCCAACTACGACGGCGTGCACAAACACCGCACCGCCATCGGCGCTGGCAGCAAGACCGGCGCCAACTCCACCCTGGTGGCGCCGATCCGCCTCGGCGAGCGGGTGACCGTGGCGGCAGGCTCCACCCTCACCGACGACGTGCCGGCTGGGGCCCTGGCCTTCGGCCGGGCGCGCCAGGTGGTGAAGGAAGGGCGGGGCTGAGGGCAGGGCGACCTGGCGCGACGCACCGACGCCTCAGCGCTCCAGTTGTCGATGGGCCGTCGTCGTCGACTCGCCCAGGAGTCCACGGGCCAGTTGTTCCTCCAGTGCTCGTCAAGGCATCAGCGAGCTCAACGTCAGCCAGGGCCCTGGGCCCCAGCTTCAGGGACAGGAACCCTGCCGGCGCTGCCAGCGCCCCAGGGCCTGGCCGGCGTCGAAATAGCGCTGCTGCTCCACAGCCTGGGTGTACTGGCGCTGTTCAGCCGATTCCGCCCAGGTCCGGGCCTCACAGGGCCCAGGCGGGCGGCCATCGCCGCCGCCGCCAGCGGCGCCCGGGCTGGGGGCGCCGGCCGCATCCACACCCAGGCGCAAGCGGAACAGGGCCTCCTGGCCGTACTGGGCCCGAAAGCCATCCACGTCCAGGGGCTGCAGCGATGCGGCCCGCAGCGGTGCAGACGGCGCCATCGCCAGCACGAGGCAACCGAGGGCCAGGGACCCCAGCCGCCGCAGGGAGCAGCGCCAACCGGAGCGGCACCCACCAGCTCCGCTCAAATCAGAGAAGCGCCAATCAGAGTCACTCAAACCAGTGCCGCCTCCAGCAGCGGCATCAACTGCTCGAGAGCTACGCCACGGCTGGCCTTGAGCAACAGCAGATCCCCCGGCGTCAGCCAGGCCGCCAGCGTTGCGGCGGCCTCGGCCGGGGTGTCCACCCGCACCAGCCTGGCCATCCCAGCGGCAGCCGCCAGCATCACCTGGCCCTCATCCCCGGCTGCCACGATCACCAGCCCGTCGAGGCCCAGCTCGCGGGCCCGGACGGCCACCTGCCGATGCAAGGCCAGACTCTGGTCTCCCAGCTCGAGCATGGTGCCGAGCACGGCGTAACGGCGGCGCGGCGGTGAACTGCCCGCTTCGCGGTCGGGGCTGGGAACGGCCGCGGCGTCAGCCAACAGCTCCAGGGCCGCCAGCATCGCCTCGGGGGAAGCGTTGTAGGTCTCGTCGAGCACCTCGATGCCGCCAATCCTGAGCCGGCGGCTGCGACCACCGGGCACCACCACATCCAGGGCAAGCAGCGCCGGCCGGGGCACCCCCAGCTCCTGGGCCACCGCGACAGCCAGCAACAGATTGCGGGCATTGTGGCGGCCCTCGAGGGGCAGCTGCAGCACGCTGCCATCCTGCAGACGCAAGCGGGGCTGGCTGCCATCCGCTGGTCCTGGCGCCACCGAGGCAGCCGGCGCCGCTGCCGCATCGGTGGCTCCAGCAGGGGCGGCATCGCCCCCCGTCCCCTCCAGCGTTCCAATCAGATCGGCCACCGGCAGGGCAGGATCAAAGCCCCCGAGCTCATCGGCCAGGCCAACGCGCCGCACCCGCCCGCTCCAGACGGCGGCCAGGGCCCGCTCCAGCAGCGGATCGCCGGCCGGGATCACCACCAGGCCATCGGGCCGCAGGGCCGTGGTGATCTCGCACTTGGCTGTGGCGATCGCCTCACGGCTGCCGAGACGGCCGATGTGGGCCGTGCCGATGTTGGTGATCACCGCCACGTCCGGCTGGGCGCAGCGGCTGAGCCGTTCGATCTCGCCCAGCCCGCGCATGCCCATCTCCACCACCAGGGCGGCGGTGTCGTCTCCGGCCTTGAGCAGGGTCAGGGGAACGCCGATGTCGTTGTTTTCATTGCCGCTGCTGGCCACCACCGGCCCCAGTGAGGCCAGGGCGGCACGAATCAGCTCCCGCGTGGTGGTCTTGCCGGCCGATCCGGTCACGGCCACCACCGGGGCCGTGAGGCTCAGGCGCCAGAGGCGGCCCAGTTGCTGGTAGGCCAGCTGGCTGTCAGCCACGGGCCAGACGGGCCGGCCGAGCCGCTCGGCCAGGGCCTGAACCACGGCCGGCTCGAGGCGATCGCGCTGAACCACGGCCGCCGCCGCTCGCTTCAGGGCCGCCTCGAGAAAGACATGACCGTCGAATCGCTCCCCCACCAGGGGTACGAACAGGGCGCCATCCAGATCGGCGCGGCTGTCGGTGCTGATCGTCCGGATCTCCAGGGCACCGGCGGCGTCAGAGCTGAGTCCCCAGGGCTCACCCCAGAGCTCCAGCAATGGATCGAGGCGCACAGCCATCACAGCCTGGGCATGGGATCGAGCAGGATCATGCCGGATCCGACCAGGGCCTTACGGCCCAGCAGCCGCTGCTGCCCATCGACCAACTCGAAGTTCTCGTAGCCGAGGTCGAGGGCCCGCTCACTCCAGCGATCCGCCCACTGCCGGCGACCGGCCGGTGGCAGGGCGCCATAGGCCGGTGCCAGGGTCAGGCGCAGCAGCGACTGGGCCGGCTCGGGATGGGCCGAGACGATCAGCTGCTGGGGATCGGCCTCGGCCAGCAGCTGCAACAGCGGATCGAGGGCCAGTTCAGCTGGCGGCGGCTCCCGAGGCGCAGCCGGCAGCGGGCCCGCCTCCTCGCGGCTCTCCCTGGCGATAGTGCCAGGCTCCGGGCTCGGGACGTTGCTGTCCTCAGGCGGCAAGGCCGCCAGGCGCTGGGGTGAGCGATCTGTCCCGGCCGCAGCGAACGGCCGGGACAGATCGGAAGTCGGCGCGGCGACCGGCCCTGGCAGTGCCGAGGGCCCCTGGCTCCGCGGCAGCAGACGCCAGCCGATCCAGGGCAGGGCCAGCAAGAGGGCCAGCAAGAGTGGCCAGAACAGGACCTGCAGGGGGCGGGGCCAGAAGCCAGGCACCGACAGATCCCCTTCGCGGTTGCGGCGCCAGAGGGCCCGCAGTTGCAGGCCTAGATCGGCGACGACGGCCCTGAGATCCTGGCCGAGCAGGCCCCAGGGGTTCTGGTAGGTGGCCGGCAGATCGGCTGGGGAGTCGGGCCGTTCAGCCGTCACCGCGGCGCAGCAGCTGGGCGAGGGGATTGCGCGGCCGGCTCTGGGGCTGGGCACTGCGGATCGCTTCGCCGGCCGCCACCGCCGCCTCGCGTTCGGCGGCGCTGTGCAGACTCGGATCGGCCCCCTGGCCCTGGGAGAAGCGCTCCACCTGGGCGGCGTCGGGGCTCGGCATCTTCACGCCGCAGACCTCGCTGTACATGGCCTCGTACTGCCGGGCCGAACGCTCCCAGCTGTAGTCCTGGCCCATGGCCCGACCCTGCAGTTCACGCCAGCTGTCGGCATGGCGATAGGCCTCCCAGGAGCGCACGATCGTGGTATAGAAATCCACTGGTTCGTAGCGATCGAAGCAGAAGCCGCTGCCGGTATGGGCGCGAGGATTGTGGGGCGGCACGGTGTCCACCAGCCCGCCCACCTTGCGCACCACCGGAATCGAGCCGTAGCGCATCGCCAGCAACTGGCTGATGCCGCAAGGTTCAAAACGACTCGGCATCAGGAAGGCGTCCGTGCCGGCGTAGATCAGCCGCGACAGGGCGTCGTCGTAGGTGAGGAAGACGGCGAAGCGACCGGGATGGCGCGCCGCCAGCTGCCACAACCCCGACTCAAAGCCGCGATCACCGGTACCCAGCACCACGAATTGGCTGTCGGTGTAGGCCAGCACCCGGTCCGCCACCTGCAGCAGCAGATCCACCCCCTTCTGATCCACCAAGCGGCTCACCATGCCCATCAGGTAGGTGTCGGGGTTGACCGTGAGCCCCATGCGCTCCTGCAGAGCCCGCTTGTTGATCGCTTTACCGCTCAGATCAGCGGCGCTGAAATTGGCGGGCAGGGTCTGATCGGTGGCGGGGTTCCAGTCTTCGGTGTCGATGCCGTTGAGAATGCCGCGCAGCTTGCCACTGATGTAATTGAGCAATCCCTCCAGCCGTTCGCCATATTCCGCCGTGCGAATTTCGGCGGCATAGGTGGGCGACACCGCATTGACGCCATCGGCATAGAGCAGGGCCGCCGCCATCGTGTGATCGCCCTGCATGTACCAGGGACACCAGGTGATGCGGTCCAGCTTCCAGCGCCAGGGACCCTGGTATTTGAGGTTGTGGATCGTGAAGACGGTGCTGATCTCCGGGTCCTGGTGCATCCACACCGGAATCATGCCGGTGTGCCAGTCATGGCAATGGAGCACCTGGGGCTTCCAGACATTCCAGGCGAATTCGGCCGTGGCGCTGGCGAAGAAGGTGAAGCGCCAATCCTCATCTTCGCCGCCATAGATGCGTTCCGGATCAAAGACCGGATGGCCGACCAGATAAATCGGCAGCCCATTGCTGGGATGGCGCGTCTCGAAGATCGAGAAGTCGGTGCCCATCGTGTGGCCGCGCCACAGCGGTTCGGCCGGAATCTGCAGGCGGCTCCAGAGCTTGCCGTAGCCCGGCAGGATCAGCCGCACGTCGTGGCCGAGGGCGGCGAGGGCCGGTGGCAGGGAACCCACCACATCGCCCATTCCGCCCACCTTGATCATCGGGGCACATTCGGCCGCGGCGAACAGGATCCGCATGGGGTTCAGGCGCCGTGCAGCGCAGTGGTCTGGCGGGCGCAACTCTACGGGTCACATCAGAACCCCCCCCCCTGCATTAGCAACCCCGGGGTTCAGGGCAGCACGGTCACCGGGGTGCCGATCCGCACCAGATCAAACAGTTCCTGAACGTTCTCGTCATAGAGACGCACACAGCCATGGGAAACCGCTTGGCCGATGCTGGAACGGTTGGGAGTGCCATGGAAACCGGCGATCACGCAGCCCTTGAGCTCCAGATGCTCCAGCCCGTTGAAACCCTTGCGGCCACGGCAATCACGATGGAAACCGATCCAACGGCTGCCGAGGGGATTGTCAGGTCCGGGCTTGATCTTGAGGCCGGTGGCCGGATGTTCCCAGACGGGATTGGCGGTCTTCTCAATCACCTCAAACTGACCGACAGGGGTCTCCCAGCCCGGCATGCCCACCGCCACGGGATAGCGATGGCGCTCCTGGCCGTTGTCCAGCACCAGCAGCAGGCGGCGCTGGCGGTCGAGCACCAGCTGGCGCCTGGGATCGGCAGCGGCAGCCTCTGGGGGCGGCGGGGTGCCGGCAGCGGGGAGGACCACCGCTGGGGCGATGGCGGCGGTGACGGCCGGAGCGACAGCGCCTGGCCGTGGGCCTGGCAGGTCACGGCCAGGCGCTGGGGCGGGGCTGGCACGGGGCGGCTGCAGCGGGGCTTCCCCGGGCCATTGCAGGGGGCCTGAAACCGTCGGCAGATCCAGGCGCCCTGGCTGGGGCAGGCGCAGGGTCGGGCCAAGACGATCGGCAGCCTGCGGCGGGGTCAGGAACGATCGGGGCGGCACCAGCGGCCGGGGCTGGGCAGGCAGCGGCGCCTCAGCCCTCGCTGTCCCAGCCGTGAGCAGCAGCGTCATGCCGACGACAACAGCAGCGCCGCAGCGGCGACGACCAGGAGTCACGGGGGCGGGCCTGGAGGTCACGGACCCGACGCTGACGGAAACGACATGGCAAAGATTAGGCAGCCGGTCCGCTCAAGGCAGCTGGGTCCACTCAAGGCAACCAGTTCAATCAAGGCAGCCGGGTCCACTCAAGGCAACCAGTTCAATCAAGGCAGCCATGGCGAGCCGGAAAAATCGGGATCGCGCTTTTCGAGGAAGGCGTTGCGGCCC
>CALPMR020000125.1 GCA_943324725.2 Bordetella parapertussis
CAGGCGGCGGCGATCGCCGCCGCTGGCGGCGGGGGAGTGGACGAGCTGACGCTGCAGGGTCAGGGCCTGGCCCCATTGCTGAGCCTGCCAGAGCTGCTCGGCACGCTGGCGCTGGCAGCGGCCCCGCTCCAGGGGAGATCCGCCAGGCAGCCAGCTGAGGGCCGCCAGCTGCTCCCCGTAGCGCAGGCAGTCATCCAGCTGGCCTGTCGCTGCCGCCCGTTCGATCCGGCTCGGCAACTGCCGTTCCCACCAGTAGACGAGGCCGAGGCTGATCGCCACCGAACCCAGGGTGATGGCCAGCCAGAAACGGGGAAGCCTGTGCTGGCGGAGGGCCAAGGTGGGGAGACGGAAAGCGCTGCACCCCGTTGTATGCAGTCCAAGTCTCGCTTGCCCCTGCCGGCGGACGCTCAGCGCACCGGTCCCAGGGGGGTGGGTCCATGGCGCTGGCCGTTCAGCAGATCTACGCCCTCCAGGATCAGGATTCCCTCGTCATTGATCGAGAAGCGCAGCCGCAGTCGATCCACACCGCTCTGGCCGGCAGTGGCCAGGGACAGTGCTGGAGGGGGCAGGGGCCAGGGCTCCACCTGGGCGGCGCCGGCCGGTCGGCGCCGCAGCAGCGGCAGGCCCGCCTCGAAGATCACCTCGCCCCGCTCCTCCGGCAGGGGTTCCCCCAACAGCAGTTCCAGCTCTTGTTGATCGTCGCGGCTGCAGGCCAGCACCAGCTCCAGGGGGGATTCGGTGGGCCAGCTCTGGCCAGCCACGAACAGGGGATGCCAGTGATGGCTGCCCAGGCGCTGATCCCAGCAGCGTATTGAGACCCCCCGGGTCAGCACGTCCCTGAGGCGGACGCCGGGGGTGAGGGCCAGGGCGCCCAGGGCGACGGCCTCCACCGGTCGCTCTCCCCGCAGCGGCACGCCGGCGCAGCGCTCCTGCAGCCAGCGGCGGATCAGGGGCATGCGGCTGCTCCCTCCCACCGGCAGCACGGCGTCAATGGCCGCCAGGCTCAGTCCCTCGCGCCGGGCACCGGCCAGGACGCTCTCCAGCAGGGCATCCAATTGCTCCACCAGGCCATGGCTGCACAGCAGCTCCTCTAGCTGGAGCCGGTTCAGCCGCAGTTCCCGGCTGCTCTGATCGCCGGTCGACCAGAGCTGGAGGGCTTGATCGCGATCGCCTTCCGTGGAGCTCAAGTCCCATTTCAACCGTTCGGCCGCCTGCAGCAGCGAGCCAGAGGGGGGATGGTCCGGCACCAGGTGAGCGGCGATCCAGCGGTCGATGTCGCGGCCGCCGAGGGGCAGGCCGGCCTTGGCGATCACCCGGGCCGTTCGCAGGGCCTGGCCGCTGCGTTTCAGTTCCCGGCCGGCGAAACGCAGCAGCTGGGCGATCGGGGCGGCGCGGCCTTCACCTCCTTCCAGGGCCACCAGAGCCAGATCGATGGTGCCGCCGCCCAGGTCGACCACCAGCACCCGGCTGCCGGCTGGGAGTCCGGCGCCGATGGCGGCAGCGGTGGGTTCATCGACCAGGGCCACCTCGGCCACCGGCAGCTCCCGGCTCACCTGCTGCAGCCAGGCCCGGTAGCCGCGGTAGGTCTCGATCGGGGCGGTGAGCACCAGGCGTTCGGGCTGCAGGTCTGGGGGCAGAGCTTGCCAGAGGCGCTGCAGCAGCAGGGATCCAGCTGCCTCCGGTGCCAGCCAGCCAGGGGGTTGGCCTGGCGCTGCCGTGGCCCTGTCTCCGGTCGCTTCTCCAGCCGCTTCGGCTCCGATCAGGCGCTTGAAGTCGCGGCAGAGGGCCGGCCCCTGTGCTTCGGCCAGGCCGGCCTCGACCACCTGGCGGCCGATCAGCGGCCGTTGATCCCCTGGAGTGCTGAGCCACAGCAGGCTGGGCACCACGCAGGCTTCAGTGACGCTGTAGGGGGGCAGATCCAGCAATCGGGCCGGCTCGCCATGGTCTTGCCAGGCCACCACGGTGGTGCTGCTGCCCAGGTCGATGGCGAGGGTGCCGGGCATGGAGCTCTGGCGGTCTGGTCCTTTCTAGGGAGCTGCTGACCTAGGGTGCTGGATCGAGGACCATAGGAATCTCAGAGCAGCATGCAGAGCAGCGCCGATCTCAATCCCAAGGAACTCGCCCAGCGCGCCGAGAGCCTGATCCGCCATTCCAGCAATCGCTATCTCACCACCGTGCGGATTGCGTACCGAGCCAAACAACGGCGATTTGATGATTTTGATGGTCTGCTGGAAGATTCGATGATCAAGCCGGTGCAGCGGGCCATCATCGAGCTCAGCGACGAGCAGGATCAGCCCGATCTCCTGCCTGGCTGATCGGTTCAGCGTCGTGGAGGTGTGTCAGGGACAGGGGTGGCGGCTGGGGATCGACCCGGCCCGTCATCCCTTTTTTGCGTTGATCGGAGGCCATGGCTGGGCTGCAGAACTGACCAGCGAGGAGCTGATCACCCTCTGGCGTGCGATCGGCCGTCTGCGCCGCCAGCACGCGGAGCTGGTGGACCAGTTGATGGCTGAAGAGAGCATCGAGTTGGAGCTGGAACTCCCCCTGTCGGTCTCAGAGCCGTCGGGCAGTCTCTGGGCGGCACTTGAGGGGGATCGCTGTGACTGGTCCCTGCGTTTCGTCCTGAGTCCCGGCGCTGGTGTGCGGGCCATCGAGGGTGCCTGGAGCGTTGCCGCCAGCGGGCCCTTTGCCGCTGCCCTGGAGGGATTGGAGGGACGCCTGGGGTTGCTGGACTGGGTTTCTTCATGCAATCCGGCACTGGATCCCGAGGGCTGATCGTTGCTGTTCTGCCAGTCCTGCGCATCGTGTTCCCCGGTTCTCCCCCTGCGTTGCCGCACCAGCAAGGGATGGGGGAGCGGCTGTGTGGAGCACGGGGGGCAACGGCTGTGGGCCTGACACGCAACGCCTGTCGGTGGTTGTCAGCGGGACTTGGTTTCAGCTCAGATCCTTCAGGGCACGCCAGGCGACCAGGGCCGAGGCGTAGCGATCCTCGGGTCTGACCTGCAGCAGCCTGGCGATGAAGGGCCCCAGTGGGGACGTCAACTGGGCCGCCTGCTGGCTGGGTAGCCCCTGAAGCACCTGGCGTTCCACCACGCTCAGGGGCAGGGCGTTGGTCAGGGGCACCGAGCCGCTCAGGGCCAGCAGCAGGGTGAGGCCAAGGCCATAGAGATCGCAGCGGGGTGTGGGACGGCGCGATCCCGGCAGCAGCAGCTCCGGCGGCAGATGGGCCCAGTGGTCCGGCGGCCGGCTGAGCAGCACGCCTTCGCAGAGCAACACGCTGATGCCGAAGTCGGAGATCTTGAAACGCGGCGGCTGCACCCCGGCTCCAGGGGACTGCACCAGCACATTCAGCGGTGAGACATCCAGATGCACGATGCCGCGGCTGTGAATGGCGTGCAGTCCTTCCAGCAATTGCCGGGCCAGTTCCCGCACGGCCGGCTCTGCGAGGGGGCCATGGCGGCTGATCCATTCCTCCAGATTGGCGTCGGCGGGCTCAAGGGCGAGATAGAGCAGATCGCCGCAGCGGAACGCATCGTGCAGCCGCAGCACCTGGGGATGGTTCACCAGGCTCAGCATCTGCTGTTCCCTTCGCCATTGCACCTCGGGACTCTCCCCCTGCATCGGCTGCGGTCGGTAGATCTTGAGCACCAGGGGCCGGCCGAATTCGTTGGTGGCCGCATGGATCAGGGCTGATTCCGCCTGGTGGATCAGCCGGCCCACCCGATAGCTGGGCCGCTCTCCGCCTCCGAGCAGGCTGCCCGCTTCGGGCCAGATCACCGGGCCGGGCCCATCGGCGTCCATGGCGTTGATCTTCAGGCTGGCTCCCCCAGCAGCTCCAGGATGCGCCCGGCACTCGCCTCGCTCACCGGCAGGATCGACAGGCGATTGCCGCGGCGCACCACCGAGAGCTCTTCGACGCTGAACTGCTCGCGCAGGCTTTCGAGGCTGAGCATGGTGGCGAAGCTGCGGCCGTAGCGAAGCCTGGCGCAATCCCAGCGCGGCGCTTCGGCCTTGGAGGCCGGGTCGTAATACTTGCTGATCGGATCGAACTGGCTGGGGTCGATGATGCCGGTTTCGATCACCTCCATCAGCCCGACGATTCCTGGCGGCTTGGCATTGGAGTGATAGAAGAACACCTGGTCACCGGCGGCCATGGTGCGCATGAAATTGCGTGCCTGGTAGTTGCGGATGCCATCCCACAGGGTGGTGCCCTCAGCCTCCAGGTGCTGGATGCCGTAGACCTCCGGTTCGCTCTTCATCAACCACCAGGCCATGGCCTGCGCTCCCCTGATCAGCCTGAGGCGAGTGTAGGGATGGCCTTCAGCCCGGTGCTGCGTGCAGCGCTGCCACCAACTGGCGGAAATGGTCGCCGCGGGCCTCGAAATCGCGATATTGATCGAAGCTGGCGCAAGCCGGTGAGAGCAGCACACTGCCGCAGCCGTGGGCCGGGGCCAGCGCGGCGGCGATCGGCACCGCCTGCTCCAGCCCTTCGACCTCGACGACACTGCCGCCATAACCGCTGGCTGCGAGCAGGGCGGCCAATTCCCGGCGGGCGGCGCCGTAGAGCACCACCACCGCCGCCTGACGCTGCAGCTGGGCCAGCCAGCCCTGGGCGTCACCCTGTTTGGCTTCACCGCCAGCCAGCACCACCAGGGGGCCGTCCAGGGCCTTGAGGGCCACCTCGGCGGCGTCGTAGTTGGTGGCCTTGCTGTCGTTGAACCAGTTGATCCCGGCCCGTTCAGGCAGCCGCTCAAGCCGGTGGGGCACTCCGGGGAAGCGGCGGCAGGCGGCCTCGATCACGGTCGGTTCGAGGCCCACCTCCAGAGCGACGGCGACGGCCAGCAGCAGGTTCTGGCGATTGTGCTCACCCGGCATCGCCAGGCAATCCGCCGGGAATAGTGGACCCTCGGAACGCATCACCAGACCGTTTTCGATCCAGAGCAGCGGCTTGATCGCTGGCGGCAGGTCGTCGCGATGGCCGGCGGTGATCCACTGGGCCGAATCCCAGCTGGCGGCGTGGCTCCGCAGGTCGGGATCGTCGGCGTTGAGCAGGCGCAGGGCGGAGCTCTCCAGCAGCTGGCGCTTGATTGCCCGGTAGTTGTCGAGGCTGCCGTGGCGCTCGAGATGGTCCGGGGTGAGGGTGGTCCAGAGGCCGATGGCGGGAGCCAGTTCCGGGGTGGCTTCGATCTGATAGCTGCTCAGCTCCACCACCAGCCAGTCGGGACGCTGGCCGCTCCGCAGGCGCTCCAGGGCCAGTTCCGCCGCCGAGAAGCCGACATTGCCGCACAGGGGTGCATCCAGGCCGGCCTGGCTGAGCAGGTGCTGCACCAGATAGGTGACGGTGGTCTTGCCGTTGGTGCCGGTGATGCCGATCCAGGGCACATCGCGGCTGGCCTGCCAGGCGATCAGCATTTCCCCCTGCACGGGGATGCCCAAGGCGCGAAGCTGCTCCAGCACCGGGTGATCCCAGCGAATGCCGGGACTCACCACCACGGACGCTGGGGGCTGCGGCAGGGTCTCAAAGCTGGCGAGGGCCAGGGGCGTGGCCAGCTGGACGGCTATGCCCTCGGAGCGAAGCTCCGCGGCCCGCGCCTGGAGCTCGGCGTTGTCGCGGCTTTCGAGCAGCAGCACCGGCCGCTTCTGGTGGTGCAGCAGCCGGGCGGCGCCGATGCCGGAACGGCCCAGACCGAGGATCACGGTTGGCTGGCTGGACTCGCCTGGCGGCGTTGCCTTGCTCGGCTGGCTGGACACGGGGGGCGGCGTTGACACGGATGGCTGGTTGGGAATGGTCGCTGGCCTGGAGTCGGTGAACCGTGGTGCCCCGGTTGAGGGTCGGCTTCAGTGGACGGATGGACGCTGGCTGGCTGGATCGGCTTGGTTCAACGGCTGGTCCAGCCCGATCAACTGGGCCGGTGCTTTGCATCGGCGCAGCCACGGTCGCTGCTGTCTGGCTGCCGCCCAGATGGAGCAGGGGGCCTGGATCGCGAGGGGAGCTGAGCTTCAGGCCCGCTTCCAGCCGGCGGATCCGGGGCGGGGCGCGGCTCGGGAGCGCCGGCATATTGGCGCCAGTCGGCAACGGAAGCGACTGGCGCCAGGCTCGGCGTCACGGCCAGCTGGGGGCGTCGGATCACGCATGGGACCGGACAAAAGTGGGCGATACTGGAATCGAACCAGTGACTCCTACCGTGTCAAGGTAGTGCTCTACCTCTGAGCTAATCGCCCGCAGGGGCGAGGCCCATCGGGACAGGTTGGATCCGGACCGAACGATCGGGATCTGACCTGCGAGGCCACAACTTAGCAGCCGGCTAACGGGGACCCCGAGCTGGCGGCTCGGCAGCCAGGGTCAATCGCTGCGGGCCCCGATCCTGCATCTTGCAGGCCTCGGCAGAGGGGGCCTCACCGAATAAAGCCCGATTCCCTCTGCCGAGGCTTCGGGCGGGACCCTGCCTCAGCCCTGCCCTCCGGGTGTCTCAGCGGCGTTTGATCACCACCCGCCAGCGGCCGCGCTGGGTGGGTTCGGCCGCTTCGATCAGCAGTTCGCCCCGGCCTTCGAGCTGCACCCGCTGGCCCGGCGCCAGTTCGCGGCTGGGACTGGTCACCCGCTGCCAGTCGATGCGCACTTCACCGCGGCGGATCCGCTCCACCAGGCGATTGCGCGAGAGGCCGAAACCGGCCGAGCCGACCGCATCGAGGCGCAGGGACGCCTCCACCGTCGTCAAAGAGCGCTCGATCCGCCCTGGCGGCAGCTGCAGCTCGGTGATCGGCCGCGCTTCGAAGCGCACCTCGACGCTGCGCACACGGCCGATCTGGCCATCGAGGCGCCGGGCCAGATCCGCTGAGACGATCGCCTGGCTGCCCCGATCGCCGCGAATCCAGAGGTCGCCCAGCTCGCCGTCCTCGCCGCCCGCGGCCCGCAATCCCTCGCGGAAATCCCCGGGCTCGGCGGGATCAAACAAGAAGTTGCCGCTGATCTCCAGGCCCCCCAGGCCGGCATCGAGCTCCTCGGCGGGCTGGGCCAGCTCGGAGCGCTGCAGCAGCAGCCGTCGGCGCTCCGCCCCCGCATAGCCGCCGGCGCTGGCCAGGCTGAGATCGCTGAGCTTGGCGAGCCGTTGCTCGGCCTCCTCCCGCAGCGCCGCCGCCAGCAGGGGCGTCCAGGTGGGCTCCCAGGTGCGCAAGGCCGTGTCGGCAGCCGCCACGATCGGCAGCAGCTGCTGGCGCTGGCTGGATCCCTGCAGCAGTGATTCCAGAGGCAGCACGGTTTCAGTCCTCTCCCAGACGGATCACCGCCTTGGGGCGGGCCTGCTGCACCAGGCTCCAGGGCACCTCCTGGCCGCTGGCCTGCTCCAGCAGCAGCAGCCAGTTGCCCTCCTCCAGCCGATTGCGCAGGATCCGCAGCCGGTCCTCCTCCTCGGAGACCACGCTCGCCGCCGCCGCAAAGCTGCCCATCAGCCCCGATCCCATGCCGAGCAGGCCGCCGATCACCGGTTCTCCCCAGGGGCCGAACAGATCGAAGGTATGCAGATCGGTGATCTGCGTGAACGTGAGCCCCGCCAGGAACCCGAAGGGCATCAGCCAGCGGGCCATGCCCCGCTGCCGCTGGCGCCGGGCCGTGGCCGGATTGAGCCGGTCCACCGAGGGCATGGCCGTTTCACCGCTGCCGATCGCCACCAGCTGGGTCGGCGCCGGTTGCTGGGCCGCGAGCTGTTGGCGCAACTCTTCCAGGCGTTTGTGGTCATCCAGCACCACCACCACACACAGCGTCACCTTCTGCCTCCGGATTGGCCTAGACGTCGCTCTCTACACTGCACCTCCGGCCTGCCCTTCGGGGCGCTGCTGCTCACTGCGCCGTTGCGGCGCTACCTCACACGCCGGGTCATGACGAAGGTTCTGGTTTCCGATCCCATTGATCAAACGGGGATCGACATCCTCTCCCAGGTGGCTCAGGTGGATGTGCGCACCGGGCTGCCGCCCGAGGAGCTCAAGGCGATCATCGGCGACTACGACGGCCTGATGATCCGCTCCGGCACCCAGGTGACGGCCGACGTGATCGAGGCTGCCACCAAGTTGCGCATCATCGGCCGCGCCGGCGTCGGCGTCGACAACGTCGATGTGCCCGCCGCCACCCGCCGCGGCGTGATCGTGGTGAACTCGCCTGAGGGCAACACGATTGCGGCGGCCGAGCAGGCGCTGGCGCTGATGCTGGCGCTGTCGCGCCACGTGCCCCATGCCCACGCCAGCACCATGGCCGGCGGCTGGGACCGCAAGACCTACGTGGGCAACGAGCTCTACAAGAAAATTCTCGGCGTGGTCGGCCTCGGCAAGATCGGCTCCCATGTGGCCC
>CALPMR020000126.1 GCA_943324725.2 Bordetella parapertussis
CGCCGTCGGCCGCATCGCCGAGGCCTTCGGCATGCGGGTGCTGAGCCATCGCCGCAGCCCCGATCCGGCGTCGGTGCACCTCGATCACCTGCTGCAGGAGAGCGACGTGATCAGCCTGCACTGCCCGCTCACCGCCGAGACCCATGGCTTGATCGACGCTGAGCGGCTGCAGCGGATCAAACCTGGCGCCCTGCTGATCAACACCGGCCGCGGCGCCCTGATCAACGAGGCCGATCTGGCGGTGGCCCTGGCCAGCGGCCAGCTGGGTGGGGCCGGCCTCGATGTGCTCAGCCTGGAGCCGCCCCGGGCCGACCATCCCCTGCTGAGCGCCCCCAATTGTCTGATCACGCCCCATGTGGCCTGGGCCACCCAGGCGGCCCGGCAGCGCCTGATTGCCGTCAGCGCCCGCAACGTCGCGGCCCTGCTGGCCGGCCGGCCGATCCATGTGGTCAACCCGGCCTGAGTTGTGGCCTTGAGGGGGAAAGCCGATCCCCAGCCGTCGCGGCGCCCCGGTGGCTCACTCCCACCCGGTTTTAGGATGATCCATCCCCTGCGAAGCCACGGTGAGCACCGGCACCCTCTACGACAAAGTCTGGGAGCTGCACCGGGTTGCCGAGCTGCCCGGTGGTGCCACCCAGCTGTTCATCGGCCTGCACCTCATCCATGAGGTGACCAGTCCCCAGGCCTTTTCCGCCCTGCGCGATCTGGGTCTTGGCGTGCGCCATCCCGAGCGCACTGTGGCGACGGTCGATCACATCGTGCCCACCACCTCCCAGGCCCGTCCCTTCGCCGATCCTCTGGCGGAGGAGATGCTGGCCACCCTGGAGCGCAACTGCGCCGAGCACGGCATCACCCTGCATGGCCTCGGCAGCGGCCGCCAGGGCATCGTGCACGTGATCGCGCCAGAACTCGGGCTCACCCAGCCCGGCATGACGGTGGCCTGCGGGGATTCCCACACCTCCACCCACGGGGCCTTCGGCGCCATCGCCTTCGGCATCGGCACCAGCCAGGTGCGCGATGTGCTCGCCAGCCAGAGCCTGGCGATGAACAAGCTCAAGGTGCGGCGCATCCGGGTGGAGGGCGCCCTGCAGAGCGGCGTCTCCGCCAAGGATCTGATCCTGCACATCATCCGGGTGCTCGGGGTCAAGGGGGGCGTGGGCTACGCCTATGAGTTCGCCGGTGACACGATCGAGGCGCTCTCGATGGAGGAGCGCATGACCCTCTGCAACATGGCGATCGAGGGCGGCGCGCGCTGCGGCTACGTCAACCCCGATGCCACCACCTTCGCCTATCTGCAGGGCCGCCCCCAGGCGCCGGTGGGTGAGGCCTGGGCCCGCGCCGTGGAGTGGTGGCGTTCCCTGGCCACTGGCCCGGAGGCCGTCTTCGACGACGAGGTGCTGTTCGAGGCCAGCGGGATCGCGCCCACCGTCACCTGGGGCATCACCCCGGGCCAGGGAATCGGCGTCGACGAGACCGTGCCGGTCGCCGAGCAGCTCCATCCCGACGAGCGACCGATTGCCGAGGAGGCCTATCGCTACATGGATCTGCAGCCGGGGGTGCCGATTGCCGGCGTGCCGGTGGATGTCTGCTTCATCGGCAGCTGCACCAACGGCCGCCTCAGCGATCTGCGGGCCGCCGCCGCCGTGGCCAAGGGCCGCCAGGTGGCTCCTGGCATCAAGGCGTTCGTGGTGCCGGGATCGGAGCAGGTGGCCGCCGAAGCCAAAGCCGAGGGCCTCGATGCGGTGTTCCGTGCCGCCGGCTTCGAATGGCGTGAACCGGGCTGCTCGATGTGCCTGGCCATGAACCCCGACCGCCTCGAGGGCCGCCAGATCAGCGCCAGCTCCTCCAATCGCAACTTCAAGGGTCGCCAGGGCTCCGCCAGTGGCCGCACCCTGCTGATGAGCCCGGCGATGGTGGCGGCCGCCGCCGTTGCCGGCCATGTCGTCGATGTCCGTGAGCTGCTGGCAGCGCCCGCCGCTGCTGGCGACGGTCGCCCGGCGGTCATGGGCGCCCCTGGTTGATTCGTTGCTCACACGAGCCGGGGGCCAGCCCCGCTCCGACGCGCCCTTTCCCCTCCCCAAGCCGATGAGCTCCACCTCGAGCACCCCAGCCAGCCCCGCTCCGTTCCCCGTCGGCGCCATCCGCCTCTGCCGTGGTCAGGCAGTGGCCGTGGTCGGCGATGACATCGACACCGACCGGATCATCCCGGCCCGCTTTCTCAAGTGCGTCAGCTTTGAAGGGCTGGCGATCGGTGCCTTCGCCGATGATCGCGCCGAGCTGGCCGGCGATCACCCCTTCGATCACCCCGAGCATCAGAGCGCCACGATCCTGGTGGTCAATCGCAACTTCGGCTGTGGCTCCAGCCGTGAACACGCCCCCCAGGCGCTGATGCGCTGGGGGATCCGGGCCCTGATCGGCGAGAGCTATTCGGAGATCTTCTTCGGCAATTGCCTGGCGATGGGCATCCCCTGCCTCACCGCCGACCATGACGATGTCCTGGCCCTGCAGCAGGCCATCGCCGCCGATCGCGCCTCCGAGCTGGTGCTCGATCTCGAGGCCCTTCAGGTGAGCCTGCTGGGCAGCCCGGCTGCTGCCGGGGAGCGCAGCTGGCCGTTCAGCCTGGCCCAGGGCCCCCATCGCATGTTGGTGAGTGGCCAGTGGGATGGCACCGGCCAGCTGGTGGCCCACGACGCCGAACTCAGGCGCACCGCCGCCAGGCTCCCCTATCTGAGCGGCTTTGGCAGCGCAGCCAGCTGAGAGCCAACGGACTTGGTGGCCAGGCTGCAGTGGCTCAGAACGGGCGGTTCAAGATCGCCTGGCTGGGGTTGTAGGTGTAGGGCACGAAGGGGCGTCCGGTGCCCTTGAAGTTGAAGTCGTTGAGCTTGATGCGCAGGCCGCCGAGGCCGTCGTAGGGGCTGTAGAAGAGGCCGATCTCATAGGAGCGCCGCTGCCAGCGCAGCTCGACGTAGGAGCCGGTGACATCGCCGTAGTTCGGTGAATTGGGATCGACGTTCAGGCCGATGCCACCGCTGAACACCAGCGGGCCCACCAGTTGCTGGGTCAGGCCGATACCGAGGGTGTTGAGGTCCACCGCCCGATCGAAGCTCAGGGGGCTGATGCCCTGCTTGAGGGTGCCGCCGCCGGTGATCGTGAGCTGGGTGAAATCGAGGAAGGGCCGCACGAAATGGCCCAGGGTGAGGGTGGGGCCACCCGAGAGGCCGATCGTGTTCTGGTTGGTGCCATCGCCGTAGTAGGCCATCGTGCCGAGCACATTGGCGTTGAGGCTGAGGCCGGGGATCACCGGTTGGGCCGTGTTCAGGAAAGCTTTGTCGGCCGTGAGTGGTGCCGGTTTGCCCGTCCAGAGGTTGTAGCTGAGGTTGAGGGAGCCGATCGCATTGGCCCGCCAGAGATCGCTGAGATTGGTGCTCTGGTAGGGGTTGCTCTGGTAGTTGCCGACACCGGCCCGCCAGTAGTAGCTGCTGCTCAGCCGGCCCCAGTTGGGCAGCACTCCGGTGTCGTCGAAGGACAGGCCATAGGCGGTGTAGATGTCCTGTTCGCCGAGGGTGCCGTTCCAGGTGCGATAGCGATAGGCACCGAACAGCCGGGCGGTGGCATCCCCCAGCAGGGGCACGCGGATGTTGCGCGAGAGATCTCCCCAGCTGCGGGTGCCATCGGGGATGTTCTCCGGGTTGAAGGTGGACATCTCCAGCTGGGCGGTGCTGTTGAAGCCGAGCAGGGGCCCCGTCAGCTTGGCCTGAAGGCCGAACAGGTCGCTGCTGGTGGCCGGTTGATACACCCCAGCGGATTGCACCGGCTGGCCGGGCAAGGGGTAGACCTCGGTGCTGCCGTTGATGGCCCGCTGCATCAGGAACTGGGGTTCCAGCACCAGTCTGGTGGTGCCCTGCGAGCCGAAGGCGATCGGGATCTTGTAACCGGTGTAATAGCCATCGCGGTCCTCTTGGTCGTAGCTGAACACCAGGCGGCTGTCGACCTCCTCCTGCTTTTTGATCGTGGTGCTGCGGGTCACCGAGATCGGCAGGCGATCCTCCAGCCGCAGGCGATTGCGGGAGGCCTTGATCACCGTGTCGCCATTCGGCTGCAGGGTGGCCACCACGTTCTCCGAATCCAGCCACGACTGGGCGGGGGTGAACGGGTCATTGCTGAAGCCGACGCGATCACCGCTGAGGGTGGTGGGCGTGATGCGCAGACGCCGGGCCTGGAAGCGCCAGCGGCTGATCGTGCCGCGCACCAGCTGCTTGTTGCTGGAAGTGGAGAGACTGTTGAGCTGGCTGGGCCGGACACCGCCGTAGTTGTTGGCGGCATCGGTGGAGATGGAGGCATTGGGGAAGCCCCGGCGCCGCTCAGCCACCAGGCTCTGTTCGAACTGCACGTCGGTGACGCGCTGATCGAGGGCGGCGATCGCCGCTCGACGTTCGCGCTCCTGTTGCCGGGCCGCGGCCCAGGCGCCCTGGCGACTGGCGGGCTGGCGGCTGGCGGTCGTGCCAGGGGCGGTTGCTGTTGCGGCTGGCGCGGCTGGACTGATGCCCGTCGGCTTGGCCTGGGCCAGGCGCCTGGGGCCCATCGTCACCACCTGAAGTTGTTCGGCCAGGGTTTCCGGCCGCTCCTGTCCGGGTTCCGGTGCGCCTGGGCACCCCTGGGCTGGCGGCAGCTCCAGGGGCTCCACCAGGGGTTTGGCCTGACCGAGGCGGTAGCGCAGCCCCAGCATGTAGGCGTTGCTGCCTTCGCTGACACCGAAATAGACCCCATAGGCGCCGGAGCGGTGATGGATGCGACCGACGACCGACAACTGGGGGCTGACCAGGGCCTCGACCTCGAAGGCCAGGTAGTTGAGGAGGACGGAGTAGCTCTGGCGAAAGGTCTTCTCGTAGTTGCTGGCCTGGCTCAGCAGGCTGACGCCCTCGACGAAATACAGGTTCAGCCAGGGCTGCAACCACAGGCGAGCACCGAGGCCTACGGTCCCCTCGGCGAAGGTCTGGGCGGGCGTATCGGCAAAGGCCACCGCCTGGTTGTAGGGCCCCCCGGGCTGCTGGGCGGCCCGGTGGCCGAGCAGGTTGGCGTCCAGCTCCAGGGCCAGAGGGCCGGCATCGATCAGGCGACGCTGCAAGCCCAGTCCGGTGAGGTATTCCGGCCGCATTCGGCCTTTGAAAATGAAGGTGTCGCCGAAGTTGGCCGCGAACATCTGGCCCGCCCAGGTGGTCACCGCCCAGGGATAGGGATGCCACTGGGCTGGGCCCGGCAAGGCCGGCGGACAGGTGATCGGCTCCGCCGGCGTCAGCGGCAGCGAGGGCATCGAGGCCAGGTTGAAGTCGGTTTCGCTGCCGTCGAGATCGAGCACGCCGTAGACGTCCTCCAGCTCGCCCATGCCCTCCAGCAGGCTGTAGCGCAGCCGGCTGGCCTGCATGTATTGCATGCCCCGCTGCAGCCGGACGCTGCCGTAGGCATAGAGGGTGCGTGATTCGGTGTCGATCTCGATTCGATCGGCCAGCAACCGGGCGCCCGCCAGGCGAGCCGAGACATGGCCGCTGCTGACGAAGCGACGCATCTGGGCGTCATAGCCCTGGTGATCGGCCCTCAGCTCCAGATCCGCCGGCACACCCGGGGTCAGAACGCCCGGTGCCGGCGTGGTCGTTGGTTGGCTGTTGCTGCCGCTGGCTGCCGCGGTGCCGGGCCTGGTTGTAGCGGCAGCCGCCGCAGGGGCCGCAGCAGCGCCCACCCGGCTGGTCGGAGCTGCCGGCGCCAGCGGAGCGGCTGTCGGGGCGAAAGGATTGAGCTCGGCCGGCAGCCGCGTGGGGCTGGGAGGGCTGTCCTGGTCGCTGCCGACAGGGGCCTGAGCCAGGGCATGGGGAACCACCCCATCCAGCGGTGGCAGAGGCGGCGGCGGCGCGATCGCATGGGCGGGGACCGCCTGCGCCAGTTGATCGGATTCCTGGGCCCGGGCCGACTGGGGCCCCACCAGCAGCAGAGATCCGGCAAGAGCGAGTCCAGCAACGGTCTTGGCCCTGAGAACTGTCCGGGGGGGAGGCAGCACAGGAAACCGGAAATCGTGGGTCACATCGCCGGCGATCCTGCCACGTGGGTGGACAGGGCCGCGGTCAGCTCAGACCGGTTGTTGTGATGGGTGCTGCCCGACTTCAGCCGGGAGCGGGCTGCGCAATTGATTTCAGTCTTCGAGATCCTTGCGGCTCGGGGGGCGGCTGGGATCGCTGGCCAGGAAGCCGAACACGAAGATCCCGATAAAGAAGAAAACGACCGAGTAGACCGAGATCTTGAGGGCGAGCATGGCTGTCCGGCGGGTGACAGGGAGTGACAGGAGCCGGGAGGGGTCTGGTGGACCCAGCGGCAGCCGCAACATCCTATGGGGCTTGAGTGGCCATCCAAGATGCCAGGGGGGCTGGAGCAGTGCGTTCCCGCCTGGATTGAAACGTTTCAGTCACGTTTGCCCTTGGACCCGACTCTCGATCTTCAGCCCCTCTGGCTCTTGCCGCCAGGCGATTCCGGCCCCCGGACCGCCCTCAGCGATCCCTGGGGGGGAGTCCATCGGCCCGACTGGGCGGCCCGCGGCCTGATCATCTGGCCCCGGGGCGGCCAGTGGCGGCGGTTGCGATTGACCCTGACCTGCCCGCAGCCCTGGCGCTCCCTTGGCCCCGCCAAGGCGGTGGCCCGGCTCTGTCTGCGCTGGTGGGCCGAGGCGATGGAGTTGCGCGTCGACGCTGAACCGATCCACGGCGGCGATCTGTTCGATACCGCCTGTCGCTGGCCCCTGCCCGAGCGCTGGTGGGCCGGCGAACCCCTGGAGCTGGAGCTCGATCTGCGCAGTCCCTGCCACGACGACGGCGCCCTGATCCACAGCCGGCTGGAACTCGAACCCCTCGATCCCAGCGATCCCGACGGTCTGCTGACCCCCACCCTGGCGGCCCTGGCGGCCCTGCGACGGCAACGGGGCTGCCCCGACCCCGAGGCCGCCCCCGGTGGATCGCTCCAGGTGCTGGGCCATGCCCATCTCGATCTCGCCTGGCTCTGGCCGGTGGCCGACACCTGGCGGGCGGCCGAGCGCACCTTCGTCTCCACCCTGGATCTGATGGAGCGCTTCCCGCAGCTCCATTTCGGCCATTCCACCCCGGCCCTCTACGCCTGGCTGGAGCTGCAGCGGCCGGCCCTGTTCGAGCGCATCCGCTCGGCGATGCGAGCCGGCCGCTGGGAGCCGCTCAATGGCCCCTGGGTCGAGAGCGACTGCGTGCTGATCGACACCGCCTCACTGCTGCGCCAGTTCCAGGAGGGGCAGCACTACAGCCGGTGGACCTTCCCGGAATGGGACCACAACCTGGCCTGGTTGCCGGACAGCTTCGGTTTCGCCGCGGGCCTGCCGGCCGTGGCGGCAGCCACCGGGGTGCACTGGTTCTGCACCCACAAGCTGGCCTGGAACGCCACCAATCCCTTCCCCCATCGCCTGTTCCGCTGGCGCAGCCGCTGCGGCAGCGAGGTGCTGGCCCTGATGACCGCCGCGATCGGCACCGATGGCGATCCGCTGCCGATCGAGACCTACCGCCTCGACTGGCAGCGGGCCACCGGGATTGCTGACGCCCTCTGGTTGCCGGGGGTGGGCGATCACGGCGGCGGCCCCACTGCCGAGATGTTGGAGCAGCTGGCCCTCTGGCAGCAGCAACCGCAGGCTGTGCCCCAGCAGCACGGCACCCTGCGCGCCTATCTCGAACGACTGGAGCCCCTGGCGCCCCAGTTGCCGGTCTGGCGGGATGAGCTCTACCTGGAGCTGCATCGGGGCTGCGCCACCAGTCGGCCGGATCAGAAGCGACACAACCGCAGCCTGGAACGGCTGCTGCGGGAGGCGGAGCTGGCCCGGGCCCTGCTGCTGGCCTGGGATGGGGCTGCCGCTGATCTGGCGGCTGTTGCTGGGCCAGCCGCTGGAGACGCTCCAGCGGCTGGTGCCTCCGTGACGGCGGGCGCGACTGACGCCGGCGGCGCGACGGCGATCGACTGGCGGCCCCTGCTGTTCCAGCAGTTTCACGACATCCTGCCGGGCACGTCGATTCCGGAGGTGTTCGAGCAGGCCGAACCCCAGTGGCGGGCGGCCCGTCGTCGCAACCGCGCCCAGCGCGACCGGGATCTGCAGGCCCTGCTTGGTGGGGCGGGAGGCGTGGCGGCGAGCCGGAATCGGCCCGAAGACCAGCTCTGGTGGCTGGCCCAGTTGCAGGCGCTGCCGGCCGCTGCCCGCACCGTGCGGATGCCTTCCGGTGCCTGGAGCCTCATCCAGGCTGATGGTCAGGAGCA
>CALPMR020000127.1 GCA_943324725.2 Bordetella parapertussis
CAAATTTCAGGTGGGCGAAAGCCTTGACTTGCGGGGTTCCCTGCGGGAGCTGGTCAATAATCAGTACTCTCGCAATGATGTCGAGATTTCCCGCGGCCGCTTCAGGGTGCGGGGGGATGTGCTCGAAATCGGTCCCGCTTATGAAGATCGGTTGGTGCGCATTGAGTTGTTTGGCGATGAGGTGGAGGCGATCCGTTATGTCGATCCCACCACGGGCGAAATTCTGCAGAGCCTCGAAACGATCAACATCTATCCGGCCAAGCACTTCGTGACACCGAAGGAGCGATTGCAGGGAGCGATCAAGGAGATCCGGGGAGAATTGCGCGAACGGCTCGATGTGCTCAATCTCCAAGGCCGCTTGCTGGAGGCCCAGCGGTTGGAGCAGCGCACCACCTATGACCTGGAGATGCTGGAGCAGGTGGGTTACTGCAACGGCGTCGAGAACTATGCACGCCATCTGGCTGGGCGTGAGGCGGGAACGCCGCCCGAATGCCTGATCGATTACTTCCCCGATGACTGGCTGCTGGTGATCGATGAGAGCCATGTCACCTGCTCCCAATTGCAGGCGATGTACAACGGCGACCAGAGCCGCAAGCAGGTGCTGATCGAGCACGGCTTCCGCCTGCCCAGTGCCGCCGACAACCGGCCGCTCAAGGCGGAGGAGTTCTGGCAGAAGGCGAAGCAGACGATCTTTGTCAGCGCCACCCCCGGCTCCTGGGAATTGGCCCAGAGTGAGGGACACGTGGCCGAGCAGGTGATCCGCCCCACCGGGGTGCTGGATCCGATCGTGGAAGTGCGGCCCAGCGATGGCCAGGTGGTGGATCTGCTCGGTGAAATCCGGCTGCGGGCGGATCGCCAGGAGCGGGTGCTGGTGACCACCCTCACCAAGCGCATGGCTGAAGATCTCAGCGATTATCTGGCCGAGAATGGTGTGAAGGTGCGCTATCTGCACTCCGAAATCCATTCGATTGAGCGCATTGAAATCCTCCAGGATTTACGCAATGGCGAATACGATGTCTTGGTGGGAGTGAACCTGCTGCGTGAAGGTCTGGATCTGCCGGAGGTATCCCTCGTGGCGATTCTCGATGCCGACAAGGAGGGCTTCCTGCGGGCCGAGCGCTCCCTGATTCAGACGATCGGTCGGGCCGCCCGCCACGTCGATGGCAAGGCTCTGCTCTATGCCGACAATCTCACCGATTCGATGGCCAGGGCCATTTCTGAAACCGAACGCCGCCGGGCGATTCAGCATGCCCACAACGAGCGGCATGGCATCACGCCGTCTCCCGCCGGCAAGCGTGCCGGCAATTCAATCCTCACGTTCCTGGAGACGTCGCGGCGGCTCAATGATGATCAGCTGGATCAGGCCGTGGAGCAGGCTGAGCACAATGAAGTGTCACTCGATGCCTTGCCGGAGCTGATCAGCCAGCTGGAGGACAAGATGAAGAGTGCCGCCAAGAATCTCGAGTTTGAGGAGGCGGCCAATCTGCGCGATCGCATCAAGAATCTGCGCCAGAAGCTGGTGGGCAGGGCCTGACGCTGTCGCTGGCGAGTGGTTCAGTCAAGGCTTGGCTGCAGGCGGTTCAGGCTGTTGCGGACCACCTGTTGGCCACCTTCAAGTTGGGGCCGGTTCAAGTTGGTCAGGTTCAAGTTGACCCAGTTCAAGTTGGCCAAGTTCAAGTTGGCCAAGTTCAAGTCTTCCTGCCCTCCTGAGATCGGCTCTGATCGGGAGGGGCACCCCACCTGCTGGCTGAATCCAGTGCGGCTCCATCTGGCCTCCCCTGGAGATCCATGGTGTTGAATTCTGGGCCGGTGGCGAGCAACGTTTCAGGCGCCAGCTCTTCCAGGCAGCAGCGTCTTGTGCTCCAGGCGCTGGAGCTCTGGCAGCACAAGATGGGCTCGGCGGCTCAGGTTCATCGGCTGCACCAGGGCTCTGCGGATTCTTCGGGCTTGTTGCTGGCGACGATTTCAATCCGGCTGCTGAGCTGCTTCAGGATGCCGGCCCCAGTCTGCGGCTGTTGGGTGGCGGCGGTCTGCTGATCGTTGATGTTGATCTGGGACTCGCAGATCCAGCTGATCTCATCGAACCCACGGTGATCCCCAGGCTGGCCGTTGATGGCTTCGTTGATCGCTGTTGCCCCGGACTGGGCTTGGTAAGGATTGCCAATGGCAGGCTTATGGGTCGAGAAACTGAATGCGTCTGGCTTTGCGCTCAGGTTGCTGCTCAGGTTGCTGCGATGGTCGGGAGCCGCTCTGGAGTCTGGTGTGCCACAGGTCTCGGAAGGTCGGATGGCCGTGTTCCACGGCCAGAAAGCGCCACTGCTGCAGCGCTGGCTTCAGCACCGGAAAATGGCCCAGCACCGTCAGGGTGGCAGCCGTTTCCATCGGTCCGATGAAGCCCTGGCGTGGTAGCTCCTGTCCCTTCAGCTGTTTCACCTGCGCACGGCTGAGGCAGAAGCTGCCGGAGTGGGGATTGGTGGCCACGTCAAAATCAATCGCAGGGCCGGCTCGCCAGCGGCCCTGCAGCACGTTGTGGCGGGGGGTCGTGAACCGGCCGATGAAGCCGGGCCGCAGGGGGCCGTCCACCAGCAGCACCCCGACGTCGTCACGATCCAGGCGTTCATAGCGATGGGGCATCAGCACCATCCGGTGCCCGCACAGCTCCTGAAACCAGACCATCTTGTCGAGATAGTGGCGGTCGCTGATCACCAGATCGTCCTCGAGATAGAGGTTGAGATCCGCCGGTTGCGGGTGCTGGATCAGCAGGTCGCGGGCCGCCAGAGCCAGCTGGCGCGGATCGGCCAGGTCGATGCGGTGGCGGTGGATCTGCCCGTTGAAATGCTGCAGCACCTCATCGAGCTGGTGGCGGCCATCGCTGCAGACATGGATCTCCAGCCGCACGTTCCCGACCATGTCGGCCTCCGGCCGGCACGGGAACTGGTCGATGCTGCTCTGGCCGATGCCCAGCTGGGCCTGCTCGCGGCGGCGCTGCAGATCCAGCAGCGCCGCCAGGCAGCGACCCAGGGCGAGGCAGCGGGCCAGTCGGCTGCCGGGCCTGCGGGAGCCGTACCTGGGGTCATCGATGTCTTCCCGGAAGTGATGGGGGATGCAGACGCGGACGTGGCGTTCCGTGGCGACCATCCGCAGAAACCTCAGAAGGGTCCGAACAACGGCATGGCCTTGATCCTGGACGGTGGCTGGGACATGGGTCTGATGGTTGCCTGAGCCGTTGGCGGCAGTTGTTCAGAGCTGCTTTCAAGCAGCCGGCGCCTCCGTGCCCTCGGCCCGGTGCTCCATCACGCCGCCCAGGGCGAAGGCCGCATGCACGGCCTGCAGCGCCCGCACGCCATCGCGCTCCGGCACCACGCAGCTGGTGCGGATCTCACTGGTGGCGATCAGTTCGATGTTGATGCCGGCCTCGGCGATGGCGCGGAACATGCGGGCGGCGGTGCCTGGTGTGCAGGGCATTCCCGCACCGACGGCGCTGACCCGGGCGATGGCGGAACCCTCCTCCACACAGGCTTCGGGCCACTGCAGCAGCAGTGGCGCCAGCGCCTCCTCGGCGCGGCGGAGATCCTCTCGTTTGAGCACGAAGCTCATGTCCCGGCTCAGCTGTTGCCCCATCGTGTGGGTGCGCTCGGACTGGACGATCGCATCGACGCTGATGGTCGCCTCCGCCAGGGTGCGGCAGACCGCCGCCGCACTGCCGGGCTGGTCCGGCACGTGCCGCACGGTCACCTGAATCTGGTCGCGGTCGAGGGCAACGCCGCGCACGGCCGGATCGGCCAGCTGGCAGCCCGGCGGGTTGTGACGCACTTGCCGGTCCTGCAGCTCAAAGGCCTCGGCCGTGGCTCGCAGGGCCTTGGATCCTTCGCGGCCGGCCACCACGCAGCTCACCTTCACCTCGCTGGTGGCGATCAGGCGCAGGTTGATGCCCAGGCGGGCCAGGGTGTCGAACAGGCGGGCGGCGACGCCGGGGCGCCCGAGGATGCCGGCGCCGGAGATGCTGATCTTGGCCATGTCGGCCTCACCGCTCAACACGGCGGCTGCTGCGCCCATGGCGGCCAGCACCTGGCGGCAGACCTCGCTCGCCCGCTCCAGATCGGCTTCGGCCAGGGTGAAGGCGATGTCGTTGCTGCCGCCGTCCTGGCTGGCCTGCACGATCAGATCCACATTCAGATCAGCGCTGCCGAGGGCCTCGAACAACTGGGCCGCCACACCGGGCCGATCAGGCACGTCCGTGAGTGCCAGCACCGCCTGGTGCAGCTCGAGTTCGGCCCCATCCACCGGTTTGCCCAGTTCCAGCCCTTCGGGCCCGCACGCCCTGGGATGCCCACTGGTGAGCCGGGTGCCGGGGGCATCGCTCCAGCTGGAGCGCACCACCAGGGGCACGCCGTAGTTGCGGGCGATCTCCACGGCCCGTGGATGCAGCACCGCCGCCCCCAGGCTGGCCAGCTCCAGCATTTCATCGCAGCTCACCGACTCCATCAGCTGGGCATCGCTCACCTTGCGCGGATCGGTGGTGAGCACGCCGGGCACATCGGTGTAGATCTCGCAGGCATCGGCCCCCAGGGCTGCGGCCAGGGCCACGGCCGAGGTGTCGGAGCCGCCCCGGCCCAGGGTGGTGATTTCCGGGGTGCCGCAGGCGCCGCTGCTGGTGCCCTGGAAGCCGGCCACCACCACCACCTGGCCGTCCTCGAGCAGGCGCCGCAGCCGTTCGGTGCGCACCTCGAGGATGCGGGCCCGTCCATGGGCCGATTCGGTGATGATGCCGGCCTGGGTGCCGGTCATCGACACGGCCGGTACCCCCAGCTCCTGCAGGGCCATCGACAGCAGGGCGATGGACACCTGTTCACCGGTGGCCAGCAGCATGTCCATCTCCCGCTGATGGGGCTGGGCGCTGATCGCCCGCGCCAGAGCGGTGAGCTCATCGGTGGTGTGGCCCATGGCCGAGACCACGATCACCAGCTCATGGCCTTCCTGGCGACAGGCGGCGATGCGCCGGGCCACAGCCTGGATGCGCTCCACGTCCGCCAGCGAGGTGCCGCCGAATTTCTGAACCAGCAGGGCCATCCCCGTTGCTGTTGCGGTGTTGAGCTTGATTATCGGGGCCAGGCCCCCGTGGCTCCGCTGGGCTGTGGCGTCGGCAGCAGAAAGCCATCGCGGAAGGCGTCACCCGGATCGCTGCCCCGCTTGAGGGCCATCTCCACCTCCAGCAACCGGCTCAGCAGGGTCAGCAGCTGGCCCGGAGCCTTGCCCCGGATCTGTTTGCGCATCACATAGATGCGTTTGGGATTGCCGATGCCGGCTGCCTTGGCGATCACCGCCACGTCCTGTTCACCCGTTTTTTCCAGCAGGGCCACCCAGAGCCAGCCGCGGATCTGACTGCTGAGCGAGGCCACGATCCGCAGAGCCGGTTCGTTGGCCGCCAGCAGGGCATCGACCAGGGCGATCGCCTCGGCCGGCTGGCCCACCAGCAGGGCATCGCCGACGGCGAGGCTGCTGGTGCTGCGGCCCCCCACCAGCGCTTCCACCGACTGGACATTGATCGCTGCGGCCGGGTCGCGCCCCTGCTGGTACAGGCTCAGCTTTTCCAGTTCGCTTTCCAGCCGGGTGCTGTCGCTGCCGATGATCTCGGCCAGGGCCTCGGCGGCAGCGGGCTCCAGCTTCAGGCCGAGGTCGCGGGCGGTGCGCAGCACCAGCTCCACCTGGCCGCCCCCATCCCAGATCGCCGGTAGCTGGAAGCTCTGCTCCTGGGCCAGCTTCTTGAGGGCCTTGGTGGTGCGTAGGCGGGCATCCGGTTTGGCGGCGCTGACCAGCAGCAGATGGCAGTGTTCGCTCACCAGCTCCAGGTTGGCCTCGAGTTGTTCGGCCAGTTCGGCCGGGCACTGGTTGCAGAAGGGGCTGCGTTGCAGCACCACCACCCGGGCGCCGCTGCCGAAGGGCGGCGTGCGGGCATCTTCGAGGGCCTGGGCGGCCTGGGTGGTGTCGTTGCCATCGAGGCGGCTGAGGTTGATGGCCGCCCAGGCCGGCTCCACCAGCTTGTTCACCAGGGCCTCCACGGCCCGATGGCGGGCGGCCTCGTCATCGCCCCAGAAGAGCTGGATGGGCATCGCCCGCCCCCCGATCCATAGGCTGAGGCTAGATGGAGGGTGGTATGGACGGCCTTGATCACCCGATTTTCACGGAGAGCGTGCGCCGCATTCGGGGCTGGTTGGGGGACACGGGGCTGGACGGTGTCGAGCAGGAGCTGCTGGAACGCCTGGTGCACAGCAGCGGTGATCTCAGCCTCGTCGCCGATCTGCGCTGCGGCCCCGGGGCCTGCCAGGCGGGCCTGGCGGCCCTCGCCGCCGGCGAGGTGATCCTCACGGATACCGCCATGGCGGCGGCGGCGGTGGCGCCCATGGCCCGTCGCAGCTTCGGCAATCGGGTGGTGAGTGTGCTCGATTGGGCCCCCGCCACGGCCCCTGTGGGCGGCACCCGGGCGGCGGCGGGCCTGGATCTGGCCCTGGAGGCCCACCCCGGTGCCGTGGTGCTGATCGGCAGCGCCCCCACGGCTCTGGTGCGGCTCCTGGAGCGGGTGGCGGGCGGTTCACCCCGGCCGGCCCTGGTGGTGGGGATGCCGGTGGGATTCGTGGGTGTGATGGAGAGCAAGGCGTTGCTGGCGGCCAGTGATCTGCCCCAGATCCGCCTGGAGGGGAGTCGCGGCGGCGCCGGCCTGGTGGCGGCCAGTGTCAATGCCCTGCTGCGGCGGGCCTGGCTGGATCGCCAGGGACAGGGCGGCTGATCGGGCCACGCTCTATGGCTCCAGCCCCACGACCACGTGGCTGTTCGCCTCGATGCGGCCGAGCACCTGGCGGGCCCGCAGCACCACGGCCGGGGGCACGCCCGCCAGCCGGGCCGCCTCGATGCCGTAGCTGCGGCTGGCGCCGCCGCGGCTGACCCGATGCAGGAACACCAGGTCGTCGCCGGTTTCCTGCACCAGCACCTGGGCGTTGCCGACGTTGCTCAACAGATCGGCCAGTTCGTTGAGCTCGTGGTAATGGGTGGCGAAGATCGTGCGGGCGCCGATGGCGCTGGCCAGGTGCTCGGCCACGGCCCAGGCGATCGAGAGGCCATCGAAGGTGGCGGTGCCGCGGCCGATCTCATCGAGCAGCACCAGGGAGCGCTCGCTGGCGTGGTGCAGGATGTTCGCGGTTTCCGTCATTTCCACCATGAAGGTGGACTGGCCGCTGGCCAGGTCGTCGACGGCGCCGACCCGGGTGAAGATGCGATCGGCGATGCCGAGGCGGGCGGAGCGGGCCGGGATCCAGCTGCCGATCTGCGCCATCAGCTGCAGCAGACCCGTCTGGCGCAGATAGCAGCTCTTGCCGCTGGCATTCGGCCCCGTGAGCACCAGCAGATCGGGCGCGGCTGCGCTGTCGCCGAGGCCGGCAGCGGCGGAGGAGAGCCCCGCCTCGCTGTCGGCTGCAGCGGATCCTTCCCCGGTGATCCGCTCAGTGCCGGGGGGGCTGTCGGTGCTGACGGGCACTCGGGCGCGAGCGTGGCCGGGGGGCTGGGGGAGGGCATCGCCGCCGCCCAGGGCCAGATCGTTGGCGGTGAAGGGCTCATCGACCAGCAGCTGTTCCACCACCGGATGGCGGCCGGCCTCAATCCGCAGCTCGCGCCCTGCGCAGAGTTCGGGCCGGCAATAGCCACTGGTGGCGGCCACCTCGGCCAGGGAGGCCAGGGCATCGAGGTCGGCCACCAGCCGGGCGGCGCTGCGGATCGGGCCGGCCTGCAGGCCCACCCGGCTGCGCAGGGCCGTGAACAGGTCGTACTCCCGCTGGGCCGTCCGGGCCCGCAGCTGCAGGATGCGCCCCTCCCGTCCCTTGAGGGCCGGCGTGACGAAGCGCTCTTCGTTGGCCAGGGTCTGGCGGCGGATCCAGTGCTCGGGCACGGCGGCGGCCCGGGCCCGGCTCACCGCCAGGAAATAGCCGAAGCTGCGGTGGTATTGGAGTCGCAGGTTGGCGTTGCCGCTGGCCTGGCGTTCCAGGGCTTCCTGTTCGGCCAGCCACTGGTCCTGGTCGTCGAGCTGATTGCGCAGGCCATCGAGCACGGCATCGACGCCGTTGTGGATCAGGCCGCCTTCGCTGAGGCTCAGGGGCGGTGCCGCCACCAGCTGATGACGCAGTTCGGCAGCCAGGCCGGCCAGCTCCGGCCAGGGCTGGCCCAGGGCTTGCAGCGGCTCGCTCTGGGCATCGCGCAGCAGGGAGGCCAGCCGCGGCAGCCGTTCCAGG
>CALPMR020000128.1 GCA_943324725.2 Bordetella parapertussis
ATCCCCATCCGCCGGCTCTCTCGTTGCTGCGCCACTTCTCGGCGCCGGTCAAGCTGGAGCTGGGCCGGCCCACCAGCGAGCTGGTGCACCTGTTCGCCTGTGACAGCGACGCCTTCGCCCGCTGGGATGCGGGCCAGACCCTGCTGCGTCAGGCGGTGCTGGCCCGGGTGGTGGGCTCGGCCGAGGCACCGGGCGATCCCCACCGCGAGCAGCTCGATGAGCAGTTGATCGAGGCCTGTGGCCGCATCCTGGCCGATCCCAGCCTGTCGGAGGCCAGCCGTTGCGCCCTGATGGCCCTGCCGGGCTTGGCGGAGCTGGAGGACGCCATGGCCGAGCCCGATCCGCCGGCGCTGTTTCTGGCGCTGCGCAGCCTGGAGCGCCGTTTTGGCAGCGCCCTGGCCGAGCCGCTGCAGGCGGCCCTGGAGCGCTGCACGCCCCAGTGGCCCCTGGTCTGGCCAGAGGGCCTGGGCGATCGGATGCTCACCGGCCTGATCTGGAGCTGGCGGGCGGCGGCGGGCGACCCGGCGGCGATCGCCTCAGCCCGGGCCGCTGTGGATGGCGGTTCGATGACCCTGGCCCGGGCCGGCCTGCGGGCCCTGCAGAACCAGCCGGGTGAGGCGCGAGCCGAGGCGATGGCGGCTTTTTACCAGCGCTGGCAGGACAAACCGGTGATCCTCGATGCCTGGTTTGCCCTGGAGGCGGCGGCCCCGTTCAGCGATGGCCTGGAGCGGGTGGCGAATCTGTTGACCCATCCGCGCTTTGATCCCACCGCCCCCAATTCGGTGCGGGCGGTGCTGGGCGGTCTGGCCGGTAACCCGCTCGTGTTCCACGCGGCCGACGGCCGCGGCTATCGCTTCATGGCCGAGCAGATCGCCTGGCTCGATGGCCGCAATCCGATCACCGCCTCACGCCTGGCCAAGGTCTTCAGCCGCTGGCGCAGCTATGGATCTCAGCGACGCCAGGCCATGCATGGGGCCCTGGAGCAGCTGGCCGCTGCCCAGCTCTCCACCAACACTCGCGAGGTGGTGGAGCAGTGTCTGGGCTGAGCGCCAGGAATCCTGGCTTCGCAACGCTGCAGAACGCAGCGACATGCTGCCGTGGCCAGAATCGCTGCATCTAGCGTCCCGTCAGGGAGATCCCTTGGTCAAGAGCTCCGGTCCCTTGGTTCCGCTCCTGCTGGTTGCGGAGTTGCTGGTTCTGGGCCATGGGTTGATGCCCCTGGCAGCCCAGGCCGAGGCGCAGCCACCCTCCCGGCTTCGCCCCGGCTGGGGCTTTGACTGGCGCCATCCGGATCGGGCCAGCTGCCGGGAGATCACGCCGGCGGTGCTGCCCTATTGCTCCCGCTGCCGAGAGGTGCCCGATGCCTATGGCAGCGGCATCGATGCCCAGTCCTGTTATCTGGTGCCGAAATTTGAATACATGATCTTCCCCACCGCCGAGGGCTGTGAAACAGGTCTGGGGAAATTCAAGGCCAATGGTGGCCACTGAGGGGTTCAGGGCAGAGGCGGCGGTGGTTGAAGGCGGCCGCGAATGTTGCGCGCCGGCAGGCTGAAGGCCTGGCCGCTGCGTACTGGCCCGAAGGTCTGGCCATGGAGCGCCGCGAAGGCCTCCTTGCGGTAGGTACCGCCTTCGGGGCCAGCGAATTGACCCCAGAGCCCCTCCCAGTAGAAATAGATCACGCCATGGCCCCGGTCGGCCGCGAGGCGCACGTTCTCGCTGATGGTGGCCATGTCCGGCGTGCGGCCACCGAAGCCGGCCAGGATGCCGATTTCCACGGGCATGCCCCAGCCGCGGGCCTTGAGCAGGGCGGGTTGGTTCAGATCCTTGGCGAATCCCCTGACGGAATAGGCATAGTTCTGAATCACCAGATCGTCGACCAGTTCCCCCAGGGCCCAGAGCTCCCAGTCCTGCAACCACTGGTTGTAGGCGAAGCGGAAGGGACCCGGCGAGAGGCTGATCACGGTGCGCCTTGCTCCGGCTGCCTGCTGCAGGCCGCCCCGCAGCTCCCGCAGCAGGCCGGTGAGCTGCTGGCGCCGCCAGCGCATCCAGGCGCGGTCCGTGAAGCTGGCGGGGGGTTCGCGGCCGGTCTGGCTCTGGTAGAGATTGCGGGTGTAGTCGTCGTAGCCCAGCTCCACCGGCCAGGCGAAGTGGTCATCCAGCTGGATGCCATCAACGCCGCAGCGCCGCACGATTTCGGTGATCAGGCCGATGAAGCGGGCCCGCACTCCGGGATGGGCCGGATTCAGCCACACCCGCAGATCCTTCAGCGGTGAGCTCTGCAGGCTGGCGCCGTGCAGGGCATAGAGGCTGCTGCCATCGGCGCGGCGCAGCACCCATTCCGGGTGCTGACGCACCACCTCGGCATCGGCCGGTTCCATCAGGCCGTACTCGAACCAGGGGATCACCTGCATGCCGCGGCGCTGGGCGGCCCGGGTCAGCCGGCAGATCGGATCGAGATCGGGGTTCACGGCCGCCAGTGCCGGTTCCAGCGGTGCATGGCGACTGCGATGGAAGGTGGTGCCCCGGCTCCAGACATTGGGATACAGGGTGTTGAAGCCCGTCTCCGAGAGCTGCTGCACCGCGATCTCGATCCGCTGCGGGTCGTAGTACATGGGGCTGGGGCTGTTGGTCAGCCAGACCCCCACCCGGCGCCCGATCGGTTCGGGCAGGCGGTTGAGGCCCCCGGGTGGCAGGGCCTGGCTGGGCAGGGCTCCGGCGAGTTGCAGGACGCCCGTCAGCAGCAGGGTGAGGCCCAGGGGCAGGCGGCGTTTGAGCTGGGCGAGGCGTTTCAGGGGGGCCAGGGGCGGCATCGCTGGGCTCTCAGCCGCGGTTGGGCGAAGTCGGGCCATGGCACAAGGGCGGCTCGGGGGTGGATGGCCTGGGATTGGCTGGCGCCCGGGGATCGGCGGGGAATGATTGGGTGGCTACGGCCAGGAGGGGCTCCCGCCGGGGCAGCAGCACTGCGTGGCACCGCTGGACAACAGGCCATTGGAATTGAACGCAACATCGAACGCAGTCCTTCAGCGGAACATCGAGCTCACCGAGCTCTCCTGGTGAATGCGCCAGATCGCCTCGCCGAGCACTTTGGCGACGGAGAGCACCTGCAGCTGCGGGAAGCGGCGCTCCGGTCCGAGGGGGATGCTGTTGGTGACGACCACCTCCTCGAACAGGCCCGGTTCGGAGAGGCGCTCGCTGGCCGGTGGCGAGAACACCGCATGGGTGGCGCAGCACAGCACCCGGGCGGCGCCCCGTTGGCGCAGCAGCCGGGCGCCGGCGCAGATGGTGCCGCCGGTATCGATCATGTCGTCGATCAGGACGGCGGTTTTACCGGCCACATCGCCGATCACGGTGAGACTTTCGGCCACGTTGTGGCCCGAGCGGCGCTTGTCGATGATTGCCAGGGGGGCATCGCTCATCTGTTTGGCGAAGGCCCGGGCCCGGGCCACGCCACCCACATCAGGGGAGACCACCACCACTTCGCCGAGGTTGCGGGTGCGCAGGTAGTCCACCAGCACCGGCGAGCCGTAGATGTGGTCGCAGGGGATGTCGAAGTAGCCCTGGATCTGGGAGGAGTGCAGGTCCATGGCCAGCACCCGGTCCACCCCCGACTTGACCAGCAGATTGGCCACCAGCTTGGCGGTGATCGATTCACGGCCCGCCGTCTTGCGGTCGGCGCGGGCGTAGCCGTAGTAGGGCACCACGGCGGTGATCTGCCGGGCGGAGGCCCGCCGGCAGGCATCCACCATGATCAGCAGCTCCATCAGGTGGTCGTTGACGGGCGCACAGGTGGGCTGGATCAGGAAGACGTCGCAGCCACGGATCGACTCCTGGATCTGGATGTAGAGCTCGCCGTCGGCGAAGCGCTTGATCACCCTGGGGCCATCAGGGACGCCCAGATAGGCGCCGATTTCCCGGGCCAGCTCGGGGTTGGAGTTGCCGCTGAACAAGCGCAGCCGGCGGTTGTCCTGCTGGGCCTGGGAAAGAACCCCGCTCGGTTCCACCCGCTGGGTGGGGGCCGTGGTCGAGAAACTGGTCACGGCGTGGTGAGCGGTTCTGCACATTCCTGATGGTAGAAGCGTGACGGCCCTCCAGGCACGACCTGCAATGACGGTTTCTGAATCCAGGGCGGCCCAGCGGCCCACCTCCAGCGATCTGGGCCCCTCAGAACGGGCTCTGGTGCTGGTGGGCTTCGGGCTGCCCGGGTCCGTGGCAGTCGCTGGATTGCCGCCACTGCAGACGGTGGCGCAACGACTGTCCACCCTGCTCGCGCTGCCGACGCAGCGCCTCAGCCCGTTGCTGGATCCCAACGCCGCCCTGACGGCCCTGCGGGCGGCTGCGGACAGCGAGGCCGCGGCCGCTGCTTCTCGCCAGGCTGGTGGCCCAAGCGGGCTGGCGGCCCTGGAGATCGATCCCGGCCTGGCACTGCCGGCCGGCGGCAGCTGGGCCGAGGCCCTGGGGGCCTGGCGTCAGCCCTGTGTGCTGGTGATCGGCGCTGACCAGCTGGCCTGTGGCTGGCCGGCCGCCGGCACGGCCCTGCTGCAGCGCTGGCGGGTGCCGCTGCTGGGGTTGTTGCAATGGGGTGGTGCCTGGGATGGGGCGGCGCGCCGCGGTGATGCGCTGCCCTGGCTGGGGATCGCGGCGGGGGATGGGGCCGCCGCAAGCTGGGGGGGTGGGGCTGATCCTGAGGCGGCCCTGGCGGCGGTCCTGACCCTGCGCTGGCAACACCTTGATCTGGGCTGAGCTCCCTAGGCGGTCCGCCCGCTATCAGTTGTTGCTCCAGATCGGCTTGGTCGCGTCCTTGCTGAGCTGACGCAGCTTGCCGTGGCTGGGTTTGGCCGGATCCAGGGGCAGGCTGGCGAATTGGATCGGGCGGTCGCTGTCCAGGCCCGCCGCCAGCAGGCTGAGGGCCTCCCGGGGACTGAGGTTGGTGTCGACCTTGTCTTGCAGGCTCTGCAGCAGATAGGCCAATCTGGCCAGCTGCTCCGGCTGGCGCAGGCGTTCATACAGCGCGGTCTCGAACGCCTGGTGGTTGAGGCGGCGGCCCGACTCACCCAGCCACGGGTCCTGAAAGCGCACCAGCTGCTCCACCTGGGCGCCGCCCAGCTCCTGCAGTCCGCCCTGGAGGTCGATCTTCAGTTTCTGGGCTTTGTCCTGGTAGCGCATCGTTCGGGGCGGATCGATCTCCAGTCCGCCGATGCCGTTGATCAGATCCCGCAGGGCACCGCGGGGCAGCACCAGGTAGCGGTCGGGTCGGGGGGGCTCCAGGCCGGTGAGTTCCCGCACCGCCCCGGCGGTCAGGGCCACCCCACCGCGGCTGTACAGGTCACCCAGGGCGATCGGTTGGCTGCTGCCGGGGATGGTCACCGCCAGGTCCCTGGGCAGGTTGAGCACCTGCAGCGGACCTTTGGGATCGATCCGGATCAGCAGCAGGGCGTCGGCATTGGCCGGACCGGCGGGTGCTGCCCCGTTGCTGGTATCGCCGATCTTGTCGCTGTCGCTGCCGATCACCAGCAGGGTGATCGGTCGCCGTGGTTTTTCGGCCAGGGTCCCGGGGGTCAGCTCGGCCTTCGGTTCGAACGCCTTGTCGCGCGGATGCCAGACCACACCCAGGGCCGTGGTCCCCAGCACCGCGCCGATCACCACCAGGGCGCCGCCGGCCAGCCGCGCCGCCGTCAGCTGTGGCAGGCGCGGCGTTGATCGCGGTTGCCCCGTCAGAGGCGCTGCATTCCCGCGACGCCGGCCCAGCCTGCGGCCGGGCCGGCCTTGGCCTGTGGGCTGGGATGACGGGGAAGGCGGACGATCCCGGCGAGGAGGCATCGAGCCGGAGAGCGGATGGATGGCTATTCACTCTGACCCACTTCGGACCAAGGCGGCACCCGATCGGACCCGGCTGGGGAGCGTGACCGATAACTTGAGCTCCAGCACCCAGCCCCGTATCGCTTGACAGCCGCCCAGCCCGCGAGCTCAGCCAACCCACCGCGCCCGGGGCCAACCCCGTTGTCTGCTGGTTCCAGCCAGGGGCTCGCCCCCCATGAACGGGCCCGGCCGTTGGCTCCGGGCAGCGTCTATCCGGCCAAGGATCTCTGTAGCCAATGCGGCCTCTGTGACAGTCGCTGGGTGGCTTACGTGCGCAGTGCCTGCGCCTTTCTGGAGCAACGGTTCGAGGCGATGGAGCAGCGGGCCCATGGCCGCAGCCGCGACCTCGACAACGAAGACGAGCTTTATTTCGGCGTGCAGCAGCGCATGCTCACCGCCCGCCTGCAGGCGCCGATTGCCGGTGCGCAGTGGACTGGCATCGTCTCGCGCATCGGCGTGCGGGCCCTGGAAACCGGTCTGGTCGATGCGGTGCTCTGCGTGCAGCAGAGCGAGGACGATCGCTTCACTCCAGTGCCCGTGCTGGCGCGAACGCCCGAGCAGGTGCTGGCCGCCCGCGTCAACAAGCCCACCCTCAGCCCGAATCTGAAGGTGCTCGAGCAACTGCCTGGCAGTGGCATCCGCCGCCTGCTGGCGATCGGTGTGGGTTGCCAGATTCAGGCCCTGCGGGCGGTCCAGGACAGCCTGCCGCTGGACAAGCTGTACGTGCTTGGCCTGCCCTGTGTGGATAACGTCTCCCGCCAGGGCCTGCAGACTTTTCTCGAGAGTGCCAGTGATTCGCCGGCCACGGTGGTGCACTACGAGTTCATGCAGGACTTCCGCATCCACTTCCGCCATCAGGACGGCCACGAAGAGACGGTGCCCTTCTTCGGTCTCGACACCCCGAAACTCAAGGATGTGTTCGCTCCCAGTTGTCTGAGCTGCTTCGACTACACCAACGCCGGAGCCGATCTGGTCGTGGGCTACATGGGGGCCAGCTTCGGCCGCCAGTGGATCACGGTGCGCAATGACACCGGCGCCGAGCTGCTCGCCCTGGTGGAAGACGAACTCGATGGGGCGCCGGTGACCAGCAGCGGCGACCGGCGCCAGGCGGTGCAGCAAGGCATCGAGGCCTATGACAAGGCCCTGCGCCTGCCGATGTGGCTGGCGGAGCTGGTGGGCTGGCTGGTGCAACGGGTGGGCCCGAAGGGCCTGGAGTACGGGCGCTTCTCGATCGATTCCCACTTCACCCGCAATGCGCTGTGGCTGCGCCGCCACCACCCCGCCATGGCCGAGCGCCACATCCCCGCCTTTGCCCGCCGGATCATCAGCCGTTATCGGCTGCCCTCCTCATGAGCGGCCCCACTCGCAGTTGCGGCGTGCTGCTGCACCCCACCTCCCTCCCCGGTACGGCCGCCTGCGGCAGCTTCGGTGCCGCGGCTCGCGACTGGATCGATCTGCTGGTGCGTCAGGGCGTGGGGGTGTGGCAGCTGCTGCCCCTGGCCCCCACCGATGGCACCGGTTCCCCCTACAGCTCACCCAGCGGTTCGGCCCTCAATCCCTGGTTGATCGATGCCGATGACCTGCTGGCCGATGGCCTGATCAGCGCTGCCGATCACCAGACGCTGCCGGGCGGTGGTTTCGATCGCCTCGACCCTGCGACGGCCTCCGCAAGGGCGGCGGCGGTGGCGGCGTCCCTCGGGCGGCATTGGGGTGAACAGCCCCTGGAGCGTCAGCAGGCTTTTGCCAGCTGGCGGCGCTCCCAGGCCTTCTGGCTGGAGGATCACTGCTGCTTCATGGTGCTGCGCCGCCTGCAGCAGGGCAGGCCCTGGTGGGAGTGGCCCGGCCCCCTGGCCCAGCGCCAGGGCCGGGCCCTGCGTCAGCTGGCGGCCGAACATGGGGAGGACTTGCTGGATGAGGCCTTGCTGCAATGGCAGCTGCGCCAGCAGTGGGCCCAGCTGCAGCGACGGGCGCGGGCCGGGGGCCTACGGCTGCTGGGCGATCTGCCCTTCTACGTGGCCCACGACAGTGTCGATGTCTGGTGCCGGCGGCAGCTCTTTTCTCTGGGTCTCGATGGCCAGCTGCTTCAGCAGAGTGGTGTGCCCCCCGATTACTTCGCCGCCACCGGCCAGCTCTGGGGGACGCCGGTGTATCGCTGGTGGCGCCATCGGCTGAGTGGCTTCCGCTGGTGGTTGAACCGACTGGAATTGCAGCTGGAGCTCTTCGATCTGCTGCGGCTCGACCATTTCCGGGCACTGGACTCCTACTGGAGCGTGCCGGGTGCCGATGGCACGGCGGAGCACGGACGATGGTGTCCGTCGCCGGGCTCGGCCCTGTTGGCCAGACTGCAGCGGCGCTGCCGGCGCCAGGGCCGCCTGCTGCCGGATGGTCG
>CALPMR020000129.1 GCA_943324725.2 Bordetella parapertussis
CACTTTCCTAACAGATTCCGAACCAGGAGCACAATGCAGACGTGAGGATCGATTTACCATCATGGCAATGGCTGCTGCCGGCGAGGCCCGCCGCATCGCTGCGCCTGTGGCTGCAATCGACCACGATCCTGGCCGTTCTGGCCGGCTACACGATTCTGGTCGTGCTCACCTTGAGCCTCAATCGCATTGAGCGGCGCCAGGCACACCAACAACTGATCGATCGCATCAGCACGGCCCTGATCCAGCGGGTCCGCACCGAGGATCAATTCACGCCCGTCGTGGCGGAGATGTTGATGCCAGGCCTGGCAGTGAAGCTGCTGCCCACCGGATCGGAGTTTGAGCCGCGGCTCCAGTGGCAGGCCGATGGGGTGATTCTCGAAAGTGCCAGCTCGCTGATGCTGCGGGATGGCCAGCTGCGCTCCCTGCTGCTGCGCCAGGACGTGACTGATTCGATTGCGCAGCAGAACCTCTCGCTGCAGCTGCTGGCGGCTGCCGCTGGAGCCTCCGCCATGTTGACCGGACTCCTGCTGCGGCCGGTGATGGCCTTCGGGATGGTCAAGCCCCTGGAGGCGCTTGGCAAACAGATCTCCGCCTATCGCTCACCCTCGGCACCGCCGCCGCCCCTGGATGTGGCCAGCCAACCCGAGGAGCTGCAAGCGATTGCCGCCACCTTCAACGCCATGCAGGAGCGACTCGCCTCCTCCTGGGAGCGCCAGCGCACCTTCGTGGATGGCGTCGCCCATGAATTGCGCACCCCGATCACGCTGATCTCCGGCCATGCCCAGAGCCTGCAGCGCCAGCCTGCCGCCGCAGCGCTCGGGCCCTCGCTGGCCTTGATCAGCGCCGAGGCCCGCCGCATGGGGGCGATGGTCAGCGACATGCTCGATCTGGCCCGCAATGATGCGGGCCGGCTGGAACTGCGGCGGCAGGCCATTGACGTCGAGGACATCGTGCTGGAGTCCTTCGAGCGTCTGGCCGGTGGCGCCGAAGGACGCCTGCGGCTGCAGCCGCCCCAGGAGGAGGGGTCGTTGCCCCTGGCTGCCGGCGATCCGGAGCGGTTGGCCCAGTGCCTGGTGGTGCTGATCGACAATGCCCTGCGCTATTCGCCGTCGCCGGCCCCGGTGCGCTTATCCGTCGAGGCCACAGCGGTGTCCCTGGTGCTGCATGTGGTGGATCGCGGGCCTGGGGTGGCGCCGACCGAGCGCGAGGCGATCTTCGGCCGCTTCGTGCGCGGTCAGGCTGCCGTCAATACACGCGGGAGCGGCATCGGCCTGGCAGTGGTTCAGCTGCTGATGGAGGCGATGGCAGGAATCGTGATGGTGGCGGATGCTCCTGGGGGCGGAGCTGATTTCCAGTTGCATCTGCCGCTGTTTGAGGTGGGCGAACCCACCGTTGATGCTGGCAACGTGCTTGAGAATCTCAGCGGGGAGGTCCTTCCTTGACCATGAATCCAACCCCTCGCACGGTTTGAATCAGCGTGGGCTTGCCAGCGGGCTCGAGTTTCTTGCGCAGGTAGCGCACATAGACGTCGAGCAGGTTGTCATCGCCCATCCAGTTCTCACCCCAGAGAGCATCCAAAATGCTGCGCCGTTCATGCACCTGGTTGGGCTGGCGGATCAGATGCTGCAGCAGGTCGAACTCCCTGGCGGTGAGGTGGATGAAGGCCCCGTCCCGGCTGACTTCGCGGCTGGCGGGATTGAGCACCAGATCGCCCACCCGCAGCAGGCCGTCTTCTGGATCGTTCAGCCCGGTGCGCCGCAGCCGGGCCCTGACCCGGGCGAGCAGCTCTTCGATCGAGAACGGCTTGGTGAGGTAGTCGTCAGCGCCGGAGTCGAGGGCCTCGACCCGCTCGCGCACCTCATCGCGCGCCGTGATCATCAGCACCGGCGTCGCGATGCCCCCCTGGCGCATGCGCCGGCAGACTTCGACGCCGTTGAAATCAGGCAGGGTCCAGTCCAGCAGGACCAGATCCCAGGGTTCGGCGCGAATCTGACCGAGGGCCTGCTGGCCGGTGGCCGCCTCCTTGCAGCAATAACCCTCCACCGAGAGCTCGGTGACCAGGAAATTGCGAAGTTCCGGGTCGTCGTCGACGATCAACAGGCGGTAGGCGTTCATGGGGTCTGTCTGCTCGGGGCCCGTCACAGCTGCGGCCCGCTGGAGTCTTGACGCTCTTCAGCCTAGGCGCCCTCTCTGGAACCAAGCCAGAGGGGAGGTTGAATGGGACAACCGTTTTCATCACCTGGTGTTCACGCGCTGGTCATCGGCGAATCTCTCGGCCCGCATGGCCTTCTGGGGGCTGGCCATCGTGCTGATCTATGCCGCCACGGCCCTGCTGACGCCCCTGCTGATTCATCTCGGGGTGCTCAGCGATCCCAATACCGGACTGGACAACCCGATTTATGCCTCGCCTTCGCTGCACCACTGGTGCGGAACCGATCGGCTCGGCCGGGATGTCTGCGTCAGAACCCTGGCGGGCAGCGGCGTGGCTCTCCAGGTGGTGTTGATCGCCCTGGTGCTGGCCCTGGCGGTCGGGGTGCCTCTGGGCATGGTGAGTGGTTACCTCGGTGGCGGGGTCGATCGGACCCTGGTGCTGCTGATGGACACCCTCTACACCCTGCCGGTGCTGCTGCTGTCCGTGGTGCTCGCCTTTCTGCTCGGTCGAGGGCTGCCCAATGCCGCCGCAGCCCTCTGCGTGGTGTACGTGCCCCAGTACTTCCGGGTGGTGCGCAACCAGACCGCCCAGGTCAAGGCGGAACTGTTCGTGGAGGCGGCCCGTTCTCTCGGTGCCGGCCCCGTCTGGATCCTGCGCCGGTACCTGTTGCGCAATGTGATCACCTCGGTCCCGGTGCTGCTCACCCTCAATGCCGCCGATGCCGTTCTGGTGTTGGGTGGCCTCGGCTTTCTGGGTCTGGGTCTGCCGGAAACCATTCCTGAGTGGGGCGGTGATCTGCAGCAGGCCCTGACCGCCGTACCGACGGGCATCTGGTGGACGGCTCTTTACCCCGGCCTGGCGATGTTCGTGCTGGTGCTGGGGCTGTCGTTTCTCGGCGAGGGCCTGGAGAGCTGGCTTTCGGGCCAGCCGGATCGCAGCAGCTGAACCCGATGCAGGCGATCAGGTCGATCCGGGCAGTGCAGGGTTGGTGGGACAGCCCAACGTGATCTGGCCGGCCGGTGTTGGTCGATGAGCCCAGGTCTCATTAGGGTTGGCAGGACTTCACGCTTTGGCTCCTGGTCCGTCATGCCCTGGTGGTCGGTTCTGCTTTTTCTTGCCCTCTCGCTGCTGCTCTGGATCCGAGGCCGGTCCGATCACGACGACGTGATCGGTCTGTTCACCAAGTTTCTGGCCGTGCTGGTGCTGGTGGTGGTGGTGGTGGCAGGCCAGCCCCTGCTGCTTGAGCTTGCCCTGCTGGTTTTGGCCCTTTGGCTGCCCAGCGCCCTTCACTGCGAGCGCCAGGGCGGCGGCGGCAGCCTGGAATCATGAGCTCGGGCCTGGTGTCGAACCTGCTCTTCCGGATGTTTCGGATGTTGCTGATCCTCACCGGCGCGGTGGGGGCCATGGCGATCACCTTTCCCCTGATTCAGGAGTACACCAGTGCTCCCCGCGTGCCTTCGACGCCTTCAGCCCCTTCAACTCGCTGAGCCACTCAGCTGAGCCGGCTGATTGGCGGAGGGATGATCTCGATGGTGAAGGGGGAAGGTTCGGTTGGCCTGTCAGTTGGCGCCACAATCCGATTCATGGTGGTCGGCAGCCCATCACGGTCAATCAGCATCATCACCTCGATCTGGGTCAGGCTGCCGGGCTGGATCCAGCGGCTGATGTCGACGGCCGGATCCTGGGCCGTGAGATTGACCAGCTGGCAGGATTCTGCTGGCGCCTTGACTGCTGCGGAGCGAAGGCAGAGATTGACGCCCTGAAGCCCAGGATCCAGCACCGCCCGCACCCGCAGACCGCGCGGATTGAGCAGGCGCCTGCTGGCCGGCGGCAGCCCCTGGATCGGATAGCGATACACCACCAGATTCCAGAGCGGCCGGGCCCGCAGTCGCAGACGGCCATCGCCGGGGGCGAGCGAAGCGATCGTGCTCTGCCACCACTGGTTGGGATGGCCAACCAGGCCTCCCCAGCGCGGCGCGGCGCTGATCTGGGGTTGCAGGGGCAGATTGCGCTCCAGCCCCTTGAGCTGGCTGATCCAGCCAGCCTCGGCCTGGCCCAGGGGGAACAGGGCGTAAGCATCGGCACTCAGCTGACAGCCCTTGGTGCGCCTGCAGAGCCGATCGGCAGCCAGGGGATTGCTGATGGCGCCGAGGTCAAGGGCGAAACTGCGGTAGCCCAGCTGCTGGGCCAGCCTGGCTTCAGCCGCCAGCCCCTGGCTGGAAGCCTGAGCGAACAAGCTGTCTGCCGCTGAGAGATTGATGGCGCCGTAGTTGCTGCTGATGCCCGAGCTGGGGAAGCTGAGGAAGGTGTCGTAAATGCCTCGACGATTGCGGCTTTCGACGATGCCGGTTTCTGGAAAGGTGGTGTAAGGCGCAAACCAGACGCGTCGGTTCTGGGCGGGCAGGGCTTCGAGCAGGTTGATCAGTTTCGGCTTGGCCCGCTGTTGGGCCTGGCTGCCGAGCTGCCGCTGCCGCATCGCGAGGATCGCTGGCAGCCGCAGCCAGCCGCTGCCGTAGAGCAGTTCGATGCTGATCCAGAGCGCCAGCAGGCCGAAACCGGCCACCAGGGGATCGATGGATTCACGCCGCCTTGCCCGCTTCATGATTCACCCCCTGCAGCTGGCCAGGGCTTGAGCTGGCGTCGGCTGATGACCCGATCCAGCAGGGCCATGAGCATCAACACACTGGCGCCGTATTCAAACGCCGTGAAGCGATTGAGCGAACGCAGGGTGGGATTGAGAATGGCCATCAGGGTGCCGGCACCGCCCATCGTCATCCAGAACAGGCCCAGAAAGGTGGAGAGCGTGAGCAGCAGGGCGAAAAACCTGAGATCACTGCGGCCGAGACCGTGGCGGCCTGGAGCCGCGGCGCTGCTCGGATCGCCGGCGATGGTGCGGATCGCGACGATCCAGGCAATCGGGATCAGGAAACTGCCGGTGGACCAGAAATACGACTCCGAGACTGTGGCGATGCCGGCATTCTCCAAGCCCTCGCGCACCATCGCCACCCAGGGGGGAGGGATGATCCAGGTGAACGGCAACAATCCGTACTGGAATTGTTCGATGGCGTAGCGAGGGGCTGACCAGAACGCCGGGGGCTGGCTGGAGCCCAAGCCAACAGCGGCCAGCTTGCCGGCATAGAGCACCAGGATCACAGCCAGGAAACCGATACCGAACAGCAGTCCGCGGGCGACGATCGCGGCCAGAGCCTCAATGGTTGTGACGCGCAGGGTGGCGAGCAACAGCAGCAGGGCGAAGCTGCTCGCCAGCAGCAGCAGCACGAAGAAGACGTAGTACTCCTGGCTCGGCAGGCACAGCAGACTGGCCAGGGCTCCTGCGCCCAGAAGCGTCAGCGGCCGTCTTCGATGGGCCATCGCCCGCCAGAGGGCATGGCAAGCCAGCAGCCCAGGGATCACGGTCCACAGCATCGCCAGAGAGAGGTGGCCCACCCGTGAAAAGGAACAGGGGGCGGTGGTGATCAAGAAGGCAGTGGCCAGACTGGTGAATCGACGGAAGCCCGCCAGCCGGCAACTGAGCTCGGCCAGGATGAAGGTGAGCAACAGGCCAGGGATCAACAAGGCCTGCAGCGGATCCAGCCCGGTAAGTAGGGCAATTTTGCAGCTGATCCACTGCACTGCGATGGCGGGAAGGGAGCCGGTGAAAGCACCAAAGGATTGCTGACTCGCCGTTTCGCCGATCCAGCCGAGCTGGAACTGCTGCGACTGGCAGGCCATGGTCAGACCGAAACGCTCCCAGACCTGGTCGGAGCTGGGCCGGGCCAACTCCAGCAGGGTGGGAATCCAGGCCAGGGCAGCCAGGCTCGCGACCAGCACGGCCCAGATGCTGGCAGGGATTCGGGCCAGGATCGCCACAGGCACCGGGAGCCGCAGGGACGGAAACAACTTTTTCAAAGAAAGCTGCTACACAATACCCTATCTCTTAACGGCTCAGGCATTGACGAATCAAGAGGCGAACAAGACATCTGCTTGCTCTTATCAGATGTCTCGACGGATTCAAAGACTTTTTGTTGTCTGCTTGTTCCTTACCGTTAGCGCTGCTCTTGCCCTATCGCCCTTTCAAGCCTGGTTTGGGGGCTCTGCCACTGTTGAGGCCAGACAACTGATCAGTACGGCGCGGGCCTTCGTTCATCCGGAGCCTTGGGAGAGATTCACATTTTTACTTCTCGGCACTTTGGTGCCTCTTGTTGCCCTTGGCCTAGTGATCTCACGCCTGTTCCGTGGCATTGACATGTCCAGATCATCAGCTGGAGCAGTGCTTATTAATCGGCTGCTGCCATTTGCTGTTGCAGCTCTACTACTGATTCCATATTTATTTTCGCCCATGGCGATATCTCTTCTAGGTGGCCTGGAAAACTTTCAAGCAATTCATCAATTTGCCCTGGCCATCGAGGTTGTCTTCGCAATTATCCTGCTTAAACTAACATTTCCAGGCTCGGCCATGAGCGCCGCCGAGTTTCTACGGCAAGCCAGGGCTGGCCGCCACCAAACCCGCGCAGCACTGGTTGGCATTTCACTATTAAGCCTTGCTTGCTTCCGGTTTGCCACGATTCAAAGAGTCACTCTTTCAAGTACTTGGTCGGATCATTTTGATGCTTTGATTTATCCACTTTCACAAGTCGTTGCCGGGAAAACTCTCCTTGTCGATCTGCCCTCTCAATACGGCCTTTTCCCTGAATTTCTAGCACCTTTATTTCGTCTGACCAGCCTCTCCGTGGCCCGCCTGAGCCTTGTCTTTGCAATCTTTCAGCTGGCTTCAATCCTCTGCCTGCATTTTGTGCTGTCTCGATACATAAGGAATCACGGCGTCATGGTGATCACGACGCTGGCCCTGGCGATGGTGACCTATGGCATTGGTGGTGCCGATGGACTTTCCGAGGAACTCGATCCCTATTTTCAATACTGGCCCGTTCGCTTTTTGTTTCCAGCTCTAACCGTTTTTCTTTTTGATTGGTTCATCAGGAATACTGAGCAGATACGACTGTGGATTCTGATTGGTATCGCAGCCGTTTCCTTGCTGTGGAACCTTGACACTGGGGCTGCCATCATCCTAGCGCTAGGATCAGTTTTTGGCGCCTTTACACTACTCTCCTGCAAACCAAAATCAGACTCCTTAAGGCAGCTCTTGGTACTTGGAAGATCAGGCAAATTCTGGCTCCTATCGATGCTGGCGATTCCACTTTTCTGCCTTTTTCTGTTTGCCACATTTTTTCTCTATTTGCATCTCAAATCTGGCGAGATGCCCAACCTGGCAGCCGTTTCCGAATACCAATCAATTTTCTACAAACTAGGCTTCTTCATGATTCCCCTACCACTTGAAGCACCTGGCGCCTGGATGGCAGTTCTTGGCGTCTATCTGCTGTCATTTATAACAGGACTCGAAGAAATACGTTGCCGCAAGAACCAAAGATTTGGCGCAATTATCATTTATCTTTCCCTGCTTGGCCTGGGCTTGTTTGTTTACTATCAGGGTCGGTCTCACCTTTCCAATCTGATTGCCGTCAGTTGGCCGGCAGTCTTGTTGACCGGGCTGCTGGTCGACCGTCAGCTTCGTGCCCATCGCCTGGGCCTGATTCCGGCTGGCGACTTCTGGCCATGCATGGCTGGTGTCACGGCCTTGGTCGTGCCTGCCATCGGTCTGCTCTTCTCGATTCCTTTGCTGATCATTCAGGCCGATTTTTTCCCGATCCATTCAGGGCACCTTGAACCTGCCCAGCGTCAGCTTCGCGATGAGCTGGACTTCATCCGCAGCGCCTGCACTCCTGGCTCAGGCTGCCTGTTGCTCTGCAAGCGACAGGGCATTTATTCAGCCGAACTCGGGCTGGCCTCTGCCTGGAAAGGGCCTGGCCTGTCAGAACTTCTATTGGAAACAGATCGTCAACGGCTGTTAAGCCTGATCAGGGCAGGTCGTTTCCATACGATCGTACTGGCTCGAGATCCTGTCATTCTCAGTCAGTTGGGCATGGCCCTTTCCGATCGAACATTGTTATCTCACTATCTTCATGTGGCCACAAACAGCAGCGGCACTCTCTGGTTGCTGAAATCAAAATCAACGCCGACCGCAGGCCCAGC
>CALPMR020000130.1 GCA_943324725.2 Bordetella parapertussis
AAGGTGATCGGCAGGCCGGCCCTTGGACTCGGCGATGCCAAGCTCGCGGCCCTGATGGGAGCCTGGCTGGGACCGATGGGCCTACTGCTGGCGGTCGCCCTGGCGGTGTTGGCTGGGGCCATCATCGGCTCGATCGGCCGACTGAGCGGCCGGCTCCAACGTCACCAACCCTTCGCCTTCGGCCCCTTTCTCGCCCTGGGCGCGGTGGCGGTCTGGGTGATGGGGGAGCCCTTCTGGATCGCCCTGGCCGGCTACGCCGGTGCCAGCTGAATCCGGTTGCGGGTCGCTGGCCAGTCAGCGATGGTGCGCCGGCCTTTAATGGAACTCCCGATCTTCCCGCCGATCCCCGCCCATGTCGCTGTTCGACTGGTTCGCCGATCGCCGTAAGAACGCCCCAGTGGTGCGTCCGAGCCAGGGACCCGACAGCGAGGAAGGCGATGGCCTGTGGAGCAAATGCCCGGAATGCTCCCAGGTGGTGTACCGCAAGGATCTGGTGGCCAACGCCAGTGTCTGCGCCGGCTGCGGCTATCACAACCGCATCGACAGCAGTGAGCGCATCCGCCTGCTGGCCGACGAGGGCAGCTTTGAAGCCCTCGACAGCGACCTGACGCCCATCGACCCCCTGGCGTTCAAGGACCGGCGCACCTACATCGATCGCATCCGCGACAGCCAGCAGGCCACCGGCCTGCGCGATGCCGTGGTGACGGGCCTGTGCCGGCTGGATGGCATTCCCCTGGCGCTGGGGGTGATGGACTTCCGCTTCATGGGGGGCTCGATGGGCTCGGTGGTGGGCGAGAAGCTCACCCGCCTGATCGAAGTGGCCACGGCCCGCCGCTATCCGCTGCTGATCGTCTGCGCCTCCGGCGGGGCACGCATGCAGGAGGGGATGCTGAGCCTGATGCAGATGGCCAAGATCTCCGGTGCCCTGGAGCGCCATCGCCAGGCCGAGCTGCTCTATCTGCCCCTGCTCACCCACCCCACCACCGGCGGCGTCACCGCCAGTTTCGCCATGCTGGGCGATCTGATCCTGGCCGAACCGAAGGCGCTGATCGGCTTTGCCGGCCGGCGGGTGATCGAACAGACCCTGCGCGAAAAGCTGCCTGAAGGTTTCCAGACGGCGGAGTATCTGCGTGAGCACGGCTTCGTCGATGCCATCGTGGCCCGCACCCAGTTGCGCCCCACCCTCGCCACCCTGCTGCGTCTGCACGACCCTGCCCGGCGCCTGGAGGCCGTGGCGCCATGAACAGTGCTGACGCCAGGGCGGCCGCCAACACGCCAGCCAGCGGCAACTGGGCCCCGATGCAATTGCTCGCTCTGGTCCTGCTCCTCATCCTGCAACTGTTGGTGGTCCCGGCCGCCTGGGCTGGGCCTGTCAACTGGCAGGAGGTCACCGCCACCAGCGAAGGTCGGCAGTGGTGGGATTCCGGCAGCCTGCGCCGCAATCGCGAGGGCAACGTCACCGTGCTCAGCCGCTTCCAGCCCCAAGCCGCCGAAGAACGGCCGCCGGCCGCGGCAACTGATGCCTCCAATGCATCCGATGCATCCGTGCCAGTCAGTCCCAGGGCTCGCAACGATGCCCGCCTCTACGTGATGGAACTCGACTGTGATCAGGGGCTCTACCGCGACACCTCGGTCAATGGCCTGCCCCAGTTCGGAGCGCAGTGGCTGCCGGTCGGCAACGACGACCTCACAGCCGAGGTGCTGCGCGAGTCCTGCGCGGCTGCCCCGGCATGAGCGGTTCGTCCCTGGCGCCGCCGCGCCCCCTGCGGGTGGCGATCGCCGGCCTCGGCTTCGGCGAGAAGGTGCATCTGCCGGCTCTGCGCGACTGTCCCGCCACCGAGCCCGTGGCCCTCTGGCACCCGCGCCAGCAGCGGCTGGAGGCCGCCTGCGCCAGTTCAGGCCTGCCGGGCAGCACCGATTTCGAGGCTCTGCTGAGTGACCCTCAGATTGACGCGATTGTGATCGCCACCCCGCCTGAAGCTCGCCAGGCCCTGGCAAGCGCCGCGCTCAAAGCCGGCAAACACCTGCTGCTCGAGAAGCCCGTCGCCCTCGATGCCGCGGGAGTGGAGGAGCTGCAACGGCTGGCGATCCAGCAGCACCGCTGCGTGGCGGTGGATTTTGAATACCGAGCCGTACCACTGTTCCAGCAGTTGGCGGCTCTGCTCGAAGACGGGGTGCTGGGGGAACCCTGGCTGGTGAAACTCGACTGGCTGATGAGCAGCCGCGCCGACCCCAGCCGCCCCTGGAACTGGTATTCCCAGGCCGCAAAGGGCGGCGGCGTCCTCGGTGCCCTCGGCACCCATGCCTTTGACACCCTGCACTGGCTGATCGGCCCCAGCAGCGGGCTTCAGGCCCGGATGAGCACGGCGGTCCGGCAGCGACCCCTCCCCGGCTCGCCAGGCACCATGGCCGCCGTCGACGCCGATGACATCGCCCTGATCCAACTGGATCTGCAGGATCGCTGGGGCCGCTCCGTGCCAGCTCAGCTCACCCTGGCCTCGGTGACCCGCCAGGGCCGGGGCTGCTGGCTGGAGCTCTACGGCAGCGAGGCCACCGTGGTGCTGGGCTCCAGCAATCAGAACGACTACGTGCACGGTTTCCAGTTGTGGCTGGCCAGGCCAGGTGAAGCCCTGCGGCCACTCGAGCCCAGCCCGGAGTTGGCCTATGCCCGCACCTGGGAGGACGGGCGCATCGCGCCGGTGCGGCGGTTGATCGGCTGGTGGGCCGAGGCGATCCAGCAGGGACGGCCGATGGTGCCGGGCCTGGCCGAAGCCTCACTCAGCCAGCACTGCTGCGACCAGGCCCGGGCCTGAATTCCCGCCCCAGGCCAGCCTGAGATCAGGGACAAAGCCAGCCACCGGTGGAGCTTCCGGGCGGGCAGCGGCGTCCTGGTCCAACAGGGATCGGGAAACCGGTAGCCGACGACACCTCCCCATTTCAGTAGCAACCGCTACCATTCAGGCATCGTTGACCGGGCGGATCCGTTCGCCCGGCGGAAGTAGGAGGAGGCCCGATGGCGGTTCTTCCCCCGAAGCAACGCGCCATCCACCCGCCTGGGACCAAGGCCCCAGGTCTTCACCGGAGGCACTTCCATGTCCATCACCGCCGCCAGGCAATTGGCACGACAGGCCGAAGAGGCCCGCCGCGCCGCCCGTCAGCTCGCCTTCAGCGTTCAGAACCTGCGCAAGCACCAACTGATCGACTGAAGCCGGGCCGGTGCGATCGGATCCCGTTGCTTCGCCCCGCTGATGCGGGGCTTTTTCATCGGCTGGGAGTCGCCCGGCAGCCCTCTGGTGCCACCTGCCAGGGGCGATTCGGGGTATCCCCTAGACTCCGCGCCAGACAAGTGGCGGAATGATTCCGTCAGCCGTCGACCATCCGTTTCACCCACTCCTGCGAGGTTTTCCATGGCGCTCGTCCCGCTTCGGCTGCTGCTTGACCACGCCGCCGAGAACGGCTACGGCATTCCGGCCTTCAACGTCAACAACCTGGAGCAGGTGCAGGCCATCATGGAGGCGGCTGCCGAGACGGACAGCCCCGTCATCCTGCAGGCCTCCCGCGGCGCCCGCCAGTACGCCGGCGAAAGCTTCCTGCGCCACCTGATCCTGGCTGCGGTCGAAACTTATCCCGACATCCCGGTGGTGATGCACCAGGACCACGGCAACAGCCCCGCCACCTGCTACGGCGCCGCTGCCAACGGTTTCACCTCCGTGATGATGGACGGCTCCCTGGAAGCCGATGCCAAGACTCCTGCCAGCTACGACTACAACGTGGCCGTCACCAAGGAAGTGGTGGACGTGGCTCACGCCATCGGCGTCAGTGTCGAAGGCGAGCTCGGCTGCCTCGGCTCCCTGGAAACCGGCCAGGGCGAAGCGGAAGACGGCCACGGCTTCGAGGGCACCCTCGACCACTCCCAGCTGCTCACCGACCCTGCTGAAGCTGCTGATTTCGTCGCCAAAACCAAGGTTGATGCCCTGGCGATCGCCATCGGCACCAGCCACGGCGCCTACAAGTTCACCCGCAAGCCCACCGGTGAAGTGCTGGCGATCAGCCGCATCGCCGAGATCCACAAGGCCATCCCCAACACCCACCTGGTGATGCACGGCTCCAGCTCCGTTCCCCAGGAATGGCTGGACATGATCAACAAGTTCGGCGGCGCCATCCCCGAGACCTACGGCGTGCCCGTGGAAGAAATCCAGGAAGGCATCCGCAACGGCGTGCGCAAGGTCAACATCGACACCGACAACCGCCTGGCCTTCACTGCCGCTGTGCGGGAAGCGGCCTTCAAGGATCCTGCCAACTTCGATCCCCGCCATTTCAACAAGCCGGCCCGCCAGTACATGAAGCAGGTCTGCCTTGATCGCTACCAGCAGTTCTGGTGTGCCGGCAACGCCAGCAAGATCAAACAGCGCGACATCAACTACTACGCCGCCCTCTACGCCAAGGGCGCCCTTGATCCCAAGGCTGCTGTTGCTGTCTGAGCCGCACCAGGCTCGAATCCTTCAGGGCTCCCGAGTGGGGGCCCTTTTTTGATGCCGTGGTTGCACGTCACTACACCACCACGCGATCAGGCAGCCGCGGCACACTTCAACGGATCAGCTCTTCAGGGCACCATGGCCGGCATCGGTAGCTCTGACGCCAGCCGACCGGTCATCAAGGGGCCCGTGCTGGTGTCGGCGGCCTGGGGAGCGGCGCTGGACACCAACTTGACCAGGGCCTGGTGCAGATCTTTTTCCATCACGAAGCGGCGGCCATCGGTCACCACGACGCGCACCAGGGTGGGTAGATCGTTGTTGCGGGACTGCAGGTAGATCGGCTCCACATAGAGCAAGCCATCCCCGACAGGCAACACCAGCATGTTGCCGCGGAACAGCTTCGAGCCCAGGCGGTTCCAGAGGCCGAACTGGAAGCTGATCGTCGGGTCCTGGTCCACCAGGGCCGAAATCTGCTGCGGGCCCAGCAGCAGCCGTTGCTGCGGGAAACGCACCAGGCGCAGTTCGCCGTAATTCGGTGGATCATTGCGGGCAGCCAGCCAGCCCACCAGATTGGTGCGCTTCAGCGGTGTGAACGGCAGCATCAGCACGAATTCCGGATCGCGCTGTCCCGGTAATTGCAGGGTCACGTGATACGGGCGCACCTGCACATTGGCATTGCCGTAGATCTCGTAGGGAATCGCCCAGACATCGTCGCCGTTGTAGAAGGTACGCACATCGGTGACGTGATAGCGCAGCAAGCGCTCAATCTGGATGTTGAACTGGCTCTGGGGCACGCGGATGTGGCGCAGCAGGGCCGCCGGCATCGCCGAGAGCGGCTGGAACAGCTCTGGAAAGGCGCGCCGCCAGGTGGCGAGCAGGGGATCACTGGGGTCACTCACGTACAACCACAGGCGACCGTCGTGGGCATCCACCACCGCCTTGACCGGATTGCGGAAATAGCGCAACCCGGCTGGATTGGGATCGCTGTAGGGGTAGGAGCGGCTCTTGGTGAAGCCATCGAGCAACCAGTACTGATGTTGCTCACTGCGATACCCTGCCACCGCACCGATCCGGGCGGTGACCAGATAGGGCTCACTCTCGAAACTCAGGAAAGGGGCCAACGTCTGCAGTCGCTGGTTCACCTGACGCCGCAGCAGCAGGAGCGAATCAGGCGTGAACGAGCCCGTGAACAGCACCCGGGGTTCCTGCAGGTAGATCGCCGCACTCAGGCGCTGCCAGGCGGTGGCCAGGGGCACGCCGCGGCGGCCGTCGTAGTGGGTGTAGACGTTGACTTCGCCATCGGGATAGGCGAATTCCTGCACCTTCGTGGGTGCGATCGCATAAGGAGAAGGCCCGGAGGCGAAATAGAGGCTGGGCCGGCCCACCGGCAGGGCGGCACGGGCATCGAGATCACTGATGCCCAGCTGGGGAATGCCCTGCACCTTGCCGCTGCTGCCGAGATCCTTGACCAGGAATAGGGGGAGGCCATCGGGGCCGGATGTATTCACCGGCGACACCGTGAAGCCGTGGCCATTGGTGAAGACCAGATGGCGATTCAGCCAGGTGCGCGATTGCAGCGGCAGGGCCGAGCTGTCGAGTTCCCTGGCCGCGATCAGCACCTGCTGGCTGAAGGCCTCGGCACCGCTGCGACCCTGCAGGGGGTAGCGATCCACCGCCGCCGAAGAAAAGGTGTAATACAGCCGCAGCTGTTGCAGCTGGCGATTGGCGGCCAGCAGGGGCTGGCTGTCCCAGAGGCGGATGTTGTCGAGGGTGCCGCGCGAGGCCCGCAGATCCGCCGCGGTGATTTTCTGGCGCGGCTCCAGGGCGATGGCCTTGACCCGCTGCAGGCCGAAGGCCCGGCGGGTGGCCTGGATGCTGCGGGCCAGATAGGGCGCCTCAATCGCCAGTTCCCGTGGCTGCACCCAGATGCGCTGCACCAGAGGAGCCAGCAGCAACTCGGTGATCGGCACGAACAGCGTGGTGCCGGCCAGTGGAATCAGGGCGCCGCGGCGCAGCCAGCCTCGCGGCAGGGGAACCAGCAACCCCACCGCCGTCAGCAACAGCAGCAGGGCCAGCAGCAGGCGCAGGGGCAGGCGCACATGCAGATCGACAAAGCCAGCGCCGGAGGCGACGCCACTGCCCTCCACCAACAGATCAAAGGGGGCCAGGGCCGAACTGATCGCTGCCACGATCGCCAACACGGCCAGCTGGGGCTGAAGCACCCGCTGCTGCTCGCGGCTGAGTCCCACGAAGCGCAGGTCCGAAAGGCTGGTGCCCTCACTGAGGGTGATCAGCAGGCAGGCGGCCAGTCCCACCAGCACCTGGGCGAACAGCACACTCAGCAACAGGCGCAGAGCCGGCAGCTGCAGCACCGTGAACGAGAGATCCAGGCCGGTGAGGGGATCCCCCTGGCCGAAGGGCACCGCCAACAGGGCCGGCAACCAGAGGCTCCAACCGCGGGCCACGGCGGTGGCGGCCCCCGCCAGGGCCGCCGCCAGGGTGATGCGCAGGGTGGTCAGGGGAGCGAGCAACAGGGGCAGGGCCAGCAGCGCCGCCAGGCTCAACGGCAACAGGGGCGGCAGATCCCGCACCAGCGAGAAGCCGGTGATCACCTGACCGCTGAAGGGAGCCTGGATCAGATCGCGGGCCTGCACCAACACATAACTGAGCCCGACAGTGAGCAGCATCAACAAGGCCAGCAGGGCGACCACCAGCTGTCTGGAGCCCAACCGCAACAACGGCAGCAGCGAGAGGCGCTTGCGCCCGGCCTCGCCGCGCAGACGCCAACAGCGCTGCAACTGCTGCAGCTGCAACAGGGAACCGGGCCCGAAGACCAGGGCGAAGGCCAACAGCTGCAGAATCCAGCGCCGCAGGATCACGGCCTGGGCATCGAACTGTCCGAACCACTGCCATTCCACCGCCAGGCGAGCGGCGGCGATCAGCGCCAGGACCAGGCCGACTGGCAACAGCAACACCAGCAGCAGGCCGAGGCGCCGGCGCGGTGGGAGGGGGAGCTCAAGAACCACAGGCCGAGGCTAAGGGGCTCGCCGGCAACGACAAGGGCCATGAAATCCGACCTGCAAGGTCGGAGATAAAACGAGGCCCGATGCAGCGCTGGTAATCTTGGCCACAATCACGGTTGATTCCTTGACTGCGACCCTGTCCCGCTCCACCTTCACGGGCCTGCGCTGCAAGGAGTGCGGCCAGGACTATGAGGCCACAGCCCGGCACGTCTGCGAGGACGTCTGCTTCGGCCCCCTGGAAGTCGTCTACGACTACGAGGCGATCCGTGCCCGGGTCAGCCGCGCCACGATCGAAGCCGGGCCGATCTCGATCTGGCGCTACCGCGAGTTCCTGCCGATCGAGGGTGATCCGATCGATGTCGGCACCGGCTTCACGCCGCTGCTGCGTGCCAACCGGCTGGCGAAGCGCCTGGGACTCAAGGAGCTCCACATCAAGAATGACGGCGTCAACATGCCGACGCTCTCCTTCAAGGACCGGGTGGTGTCGGTGGCCCTGACCCGCGCCCGCGAACTCGGCTTCACCACGGTGAGCTGCGCCTCCACCGGCAACCTGGCCAACTCCACCGCCGCCATTGCTGCCCATGCCGGTCTGGAGTGCTGTGTGTTCATCCCCAGCGATCTGGAGCTGGGCAAGGTGCTGGGCACCCTGGTTTACAACCCCACGCTGATGGCGGTGAAG
>CALPMR020000131.1 GCA_943324725.2 Bordetella parapertussis
GTCAGGCTGATCCAAGCAGCACTCATCATTCCTTACCATTGGTCATTGTTGCTGATTCCATCCTGCTGTCTTCGGTGCCTGTCCGACGATCATGCATCAGCTGCTGGGGTCGGCACAATCATCACTAAAAGGTGAGTGGGAGGCATCGCCTTGTCATCGCTGTTGGCCCATTCACAACAAAGTGCAGTGCGATCAAACTTAAAACTCAGGCACTTTGAGTGCTCCATACTATTGAGAAGAAATTGAGCATCCTGCTCAGTCGTCTCAAATGCCTGATGACTCCCTCTTCATGTCAGGATTTGATGGATGTGACGGTTGGGGTGTTCAGAATCGGTGCCTTGTGCTCAATGGTGCTTTCAATTCAGAACCGGTTTGGATTGGGCTTGGGAGACAGGCAGGTCCACCATCTGGTTGGTGGAGGCTATTGCCAATTTCCCATACAGATCCTCGATACGTCGTGCTAACTGGCGCAGGAGACTGCGACTGAATTCAGGCGACGTCTGCAGCAGGCTTTCGAACCGCTCCGTTGTAAACACCAGCAATTGAACCGGCTCCCCTTCGGCCCTGACTTCCGCCCTGCGGTTGTGGTCTGCGAAGTAAGCCACATCACCGATCGGTTCACCGGGAAGCAGTCTGGCCACCTCGATCGGCTGGCCATTGTCCGCGGAACCGCGCCAGACCAGACATTGGCCTTCCAGCAGGATCGCGACCAGATCGGCGGCATCTCCAACCTGAAAGAGGGGAGCCCAGGGCTCCAGTTGCTTCAGCTGGCCCCATCGCACCATGCTGAACAGCGCAGCCGGTGACAGACCGGATGCAAGTGGAACCGTGAGCAAGCGCCTCAGCAGCTCAGGCTCCTTGGAGCTCTCGTCGAAATCGGTGAGTCCGAGATTGGAAAGGTTTGTTGCACCAGCTCGTGGCTGTCGCAGCAGCAGCTCAGCTCTCTGTGGTGAACGCTTGCCTTGTACCCAGAGCACCCATCGTGCCGTATCAGGGTCTGGATCACCCCAGAGGGAATCGATCACATCGGCGGCGTCCGGCAGATCACCAAGTGCCTTCAAATCGCCCGGATCACTCGCTGGTCCAATCGCCTGTTCCCGGCGATGCAACTCACCCAGGACCGTGGCTGGGAAATGCTGGAGCAGCTGCTCAAACTGCTGGCGCACGGGCTCTTCGGGTGAAACGGAAATCAGACCAGGCTGAAGTGTGATGTAAATACTGCTGATCCTTCGATCAATCACAGGCAGCAAGGGATTGAGCAATGGTTCAAGTTTTGCTGCGATCGCCAGGCTCACTCTGGCTGCGATCTGTTGCCTCAGCAGGCCAACCTCTGAGGCCCGCCCCAGTGTGGGCGCCAGCGGTTATTCTCCCTAGCGTGAAGCATGAATGCGCGGTGCTGACGATGACCAGGGTTGTTCGTGTTGGCGCCTGCATCGTCCTGGCGCTGCTTGCCGGGTGTGGACGTCCCGATCCTCAGGCCCTCAAGAAACTGGCCTGCGGGCAGGCTGCCAAGACATTCGATCTGCAGTCCGTGGGTCAACTCGATGCGCTGCGCAAGGCCCTGGGGCTGGCTCCGGGTGTCGACCCGATCGGTGCCTGCCGCAGCCTTGGTGTCACGATGGAGCCCACGCCTCAGGGCAACAGCACCGGCACGAGCGCTACCAGCAACGGCAGCGAGAACCGCAGGACCGAGACCAACGGCCGCGACAACTGAGCCGATTGACGCCTTGCCGATAGCCAAGTGGCTGCTCTTGTGCCGGGTCTGTGGCAGCGTCCAGCGAGGACTCGTCCCATCTTGATCAACGGCGTGCGACTCCGGCTCCAGCCGCATGGCGTGCCCGCCGATCTCACCGCAAGGCCTCGGACTGGCTGTGATCCCATCCCCGCCTCCTGAGTCGTCAAGCCAGCGCCGTGCTCAGGGCACTCACCAGCAACAGCAAGGGCAGCAGCGATGCCAGGGGGATCAACACAAGGACCAGGCAGCCACCCAGCAGGCTTCTCGACAGGGTAAGCACCAAGGACCTGCCCAGCAGCATCGGTGGCATGGAGCCGAAGCTGACGCCCTCCAGGCGAGCGGGCTGGCCGAGGCCACTGGCCACAAGGCGCCACTGCTGGACAACAGCGCAGTCGGCAGCACCAGGGGAAGGCCGCTGCGGCGGGCCCAACTTCTCCGGGCCGTAGACCACGCCCAGCAACGGCGAGCGAAACGCCGCTCCCAGCTCGGGCAGGTCCCAGAACCGCCGCTGCAACTGAAATCCCAGTTCAGACAACAGCTGATAGGGCCACTCCAGCACTCCCCAACCCAGACCCGGCAGCTGCCACGCCCATGGCGGCCAGCCGCCAGGGCACGTTGGCGGCAGTGTGGTGCGAGTCCCTGTATCCACCACGGCATTCGTGCCGGCTGATCAGCCCGCCGTTGACTGAATCCACTGCTGGTTGACATCTTCAGGAACAGCAGCTGCTCAAGCCGGGCCACCGGGTCCTGCAGAGCGAAGGCCTGGCCATGCCGTTGTGGCGACCGTTGGCCCCAACGGAGGGATAGGGACGTCGAGATCCTTCAGCGAGTCCGTCGTGCTCCTGGCGGGCCCGACGCGCAAGGCCTTGGGGATGGGTGTTCAGCACAGCCTGTTGCCTGCCGCGCTCGGTTCCATGCCGCGCTCGTCGAAACCCAGATGTGCAAATTGTGCAAATAAACGATCCACCAGCCCACGGGTGGACACGATCGTGGGGCCGGAACCAAGGCAGAACAGCAGCCTCGAGCCGCCACTGCCTCTCTCGGCGTGGAGCTGTATGCGGCTGCAGCTGGCGATCGGCATCGGATCCGAACTCGGGCCCCAGCCATCTTGGCCGCCCCGTCGGAGATCGGCAGCAAAGATTGAACCTGTCCCTCAGCTCCTGCTCTGAACAGGTCCACTGGCTGTTGCACGGGTCCAGGGTGAACGGCACGGCACATCAGCCACCCTCCCCAGTCCAGGACCTGCCGCCGACCTGGGCAGAGCCCGGCAGTCCAGCGATCCGCTCTGGGCGAATGCTTGCGTCCGATGCCGATCGGCGGCTTCGTTCTATCGATCGTGTTGGAGCACTGGCCGGATCGTCAGCGCACTCCTGAAGGCTGGTCAGGGGGGCTGTCTTCCATCGATGGAGCCTCCGACTCGGAGACCATCCCCGTCATCGCCACCACTGCCACCAGGGTCTGCCTGCCGGAACCCGATGGCTGCCATCACAGCGGGGGTAACGGTGAGAGCGTCCGCAACCGCAGAGCAGCACCGTGGCGGCCTCCTTGAGCCGCAGTTCATAGGACACCTGGCCACTGCCGAGATGGGCCCCATCGCAGAACCAACCGTGGCGGCTGCGGCCGCAGCCGCAGAGCTGGTGAACGCCGGCTGGCAGGTCCAGGGCCTGGGGGCCGCCAGGGGAGGAATCGGGATCACTCCCGCCAGCAGGGCAGGGCGCCTGATGTGCCATGGGATCGCAGGCCTGTCATCGACCGCCACTGTCGCCCAGATCGGCCATGATCCGCGAGGGTCGCCGGCGGCTCAAGGCGATCGAACAGAGCGAGGGGAACGGAAGGACGAAGGATCAGCGTGGCTTGGACAGCGATGATCCGATGGCGGGGCTGTTCAACATGGCGGAAGTCGGGTGAATCATCGGATTGTCTCCGAACGGAGCGGCATGATCTCCGCGTTCTGCACCGCAAAGGTCGGCGAGCGCTACCCATGCAGGGGCCAACAACGCCTTACCCACACGCCATCGGAGTCGTCGTCGAGATTCACCACCTGATCGGTGGCAGCTGGCCTCGGACTGAGGCTGGTCAGATCTCCTGAGGGGATGGTCAATGGTTGATCTCTGCGCTTCGCATCCCTCAAACGCGCCCTGCTGGATCACTGGGTCACAATGCTCAATTCTTGACCGTTCAGTCCTCTTCTGGTCGGGCTCGTGGTTTTGCCTGAAGGCGCTTGCTTCAGGAGCCGAGCGCAGCGATCGTCCACAGTCCGTTCACAATCTGGACGGAATCAGGGCCGGGAGGCTGAACTGGCAGCCGTTGCCCCAGCCCTGCCCCAGCTCATGCCAGCAGGGCCACTTCGACGCAGAGGCCGGGGCCGAAGGCCATCGCCAGGCAGGGGCCTGGCGCGCCGCTTTGCCGCAGGCGCTCGAGGATGAACAACAGGGTCGGCGACGACATGTTGCCGCAGTCCCGCAGCACCGAGCGGGAGGGTTCGATCAGGAGGGGATCGAGTCCCAGGGTCTCGGTCACCGCCGAGAGGATGCGGGGGCCACCGGGATGCACGGCCCAGGAGCCGATGGCTGCGAGCGTCAGGTCATGCTCGGCCAGCCACGCTTCCAGCCAGGGCCGCAGATGCTCGGCGATCAGGTCCGGGACCCGGGGGGACAGGCCCATGACAAAGCCGTGATCTTCAATCGCCCACGACATGGCCTCGGCGCTGGCGGGCACCAGCAACGAGCCGCTGGCGATCAGTTGCCGCAGTCCAGGGGCGGAGGGCGCCTCAGCCGCTGGCCCCTCGCGGGAGGCCACCAGGGCTGCGGCGCCGTCGGCGAACAGGGCATTGGCCACAATCCTCTCCCCCTCCCAGCCGTATTGCAGGTGCAGGCTGCAGAGCTCGACGGCGCAGAGCAGCACACAGGCCTCGGGATCGGCGCCGGTGAAGCCGGCAGCCACCCGCAGACCGTTGAGAGCGGCGTGACAACCCATGAATCCCACATGGGTGCGGGCCACGCTGGCAGCCAGCGGCAGGGCGGCCATCAGGGCGAGATCGACGCCGGGCGCATGAAAGCCGGTGCAGGAGACCGTGATCAGATGGGTGATCCGTTCGGGGGGAACCTGGGCCTGCTCCAGGGCGGCCCGCACGGCCCGCAGGGCGAGGAGCGGTGCTTCCTGCCGATAGCGATGCATCCGCTCCCCGGTGCCGGGGCTGCTGGTGCCGAAGAAGCTCTGATCGTTGCCGCAGGTCGGGCCCGTGAGGTCTTCCAGCACGATGTGGCGTGTTGCGACCCCGGTGCGGCGATGGAGGGTATCGAGCAGCCGACGCCTGGACGGCGAAGCAATCTGCTCCGGCAGGGCCACCCGCGCCGCGATCGCAACGGCATCGCTCTGGGTCAGGCGATGGGGGGGCAGGGCCGTGCCCAGGCCATGAATTGTCAGGGACATGGCTCTGGGGTGCGGCGTCGGAGGGTGGCACCATCGAGATGCTGGAACAGGGGCGCGGTCAGGGCTGGCCAGCGCCCGGCCGCCGCCAGCAGAGCGCGGCTGAGGTCGGGGCGCCGCAGGGCGAAGGCCAGGCCATGGCAGAGGCGCTGCCGCGACCCGATCAGTCGGGCATGGCGACGGGCCCATTCCCGCTCGAGGCCCCGGCTCCACTCCGCCTGTCCCTGCAGCACCAGGGGCACGACAGCCAGGGCCCCCACCAGAGCCCAACCCATGCCCTCGCCCGTGAACGGCTCCACATAGCCGGCGGCATCGCCCAGCAACAGCAATCGCGCCGCCGCCGGCGGGCTGCTCCGGCGGGTGAGGGACGGAGTGGCCCGCCAGGAGGCGCCGGCGGCTTCGGGCAGGGGATTGAAACCGGCCTCGGCCAGCACGGCGGCGGCGCTGGCAGCCGGACCTCCGGCCGCGATCAGCTGGGGTCGATCGAAGGCCGCCGCCAGGTTCAGATCGCCGGCTTCGTTGCGCACCAGCCCCACGTAGCCATGCCGGCCGATGGCCATGTGGATCGTGCCCCTGTCATATCCGCTCACCCCGGCATTCAGCTCGCAGCCGGCGCCGATCCTGGCCCGGGGGTTGATCCGCGTCTGGATCGGCAGGTCCGGGCCCAGGCCGGGACTGCCCAGCCCCGTGGCCACCAGCACGACCCGGCCGCTGGTGGTCTGGCACTCCTCACCGCAGCGCAGCAGCACCTCCCGGCCACCGGGACAGCCAGCTGCCACGGTGGCCTCGGTCTGCAGGCGCAACACCGCTCCGGCGGCAACGGCGGCCTCGCTCAGGGCCAGGTCCAGGCGGCCCCGGGAGAGGGACCGGCCCATCGGCAGGGCCAGGTCCAGCTGACGGCCTTGCAGGCCGAGATGGATCCGCTCGAGCCGAACAGCACCCAGATCATCGACCAGCTGACCCAGTCCCGCTTGCTCCAGGGCCTTGAGGGCCACGCCATTGAGGCAGCTGCCGCAGATCTTCCAGCGGGGAAAGGAGCGCTTCTCCACCAGCAGCACCCGCAAGCCGTGACGGGCCAGTTGGTGGGCGGCCAGGGCACCGGCGGGTCCGGCCCCGATCACGATCACGTCCCAGTCCGGAGCACTCATCGAACCTGGAGCGGAGCATCGGGACGGCGCCACTCGAGCAGGTAGCGCTCGGGCCAGCTGCGCCGAACCTGGACAGCATCGAGGCCCGCCCGGGCCGCCAGGGCCCGCACTTCAGACAGCTGAAAGGCGCCCTGCACCGAGACGGGGCCATCGAAATGGACGATCGGCGAGCGACTCAGCAGCCGGCAGCCCGCCCAGGCCAGCCCATAGCCCAGGGGACTGCGGATCAGGTCATTGACCAACACCAGGCAACGGCTGGCGCGACCCATCCGCCGCAGCAGATCCACCGCCTCCTCATCTTCGAGATGGTGCAGGAACAGGGTGCAGAGGATGACGTCGTAGTCCCCAGGCAGGGGATCGTGGAGGGCGTCAGCCTGGAAGAACCTGGCGTTGAGACCCCGCTCCTCGGCGCTGCGAGCCGCGATGGCCACCGCCTGCGGGCTGAGGTCGCAGCCGTCGACCTGCACATCCAGCCCTTCGCGGCGGGCCCGCTCGGCCAGGGCGGTGGTGTTGTCACCGCCGCCGCAGGCCAGATCCAGGACCCGGAGAGGGCAGCCGCTCCGCACCCGGGCCAGCGAACGGATCGGAGCGAACAGGGAGCCGACGGCTCCGCTGAAGGCGTTGATTCTGCGCAGACCCTGCAGGGCCTGGCTGTGGGCGGCGGGATCGATGCCGGGCTGGTCCATCCACTCGGGTTGCCGGTGGCGCTGGGCCAGGGGCTTTACAAGCATCGAGAGAGAGTTCAGAGGATTGGGCGACTGGAGTCCGGAGCAGGGCCTGAGGCAGTGAACGGCGCTGAACCCTGACGCTAAGTGGCTCCAGGAGTCTGCGGAGCAACCCTGTTCAAGGGCGCACGCTTGGCGTGTCGCCCTGGGCGCCATGCCAGCGCTGAAGCCTGTGTTCTCGCCCCCGCCCAGGTCGAGTCCTTGCCTCAGACCGAACGGCCACCGCTCCTCGACGACAGCCGCGTCCAATCCGCTGATTTCTGATGGTTCCGCCAGAGCCATCCAGTCCAGCCCACAGGGATCCGAGCTCCTCTCGGCGGGCTGTCGGATGGGCGAGCAGGCAAAGGCAGGCCAGCTCCTCTCCGCCATGGAGAGAGGGGCGGGGGAACCGTTGAAGTGGGTCGAGCCGCTGCTGGTGGGTCGCTGAGTCGCTCTGGCAGCGGTAAGCGGCACGGATGGGCGCTTACCGCCGCTGGGGCCCGAGCTGGCCCTGGTCATGCAGCTGAGGTCATGGCTGAGAATTCAGCTCAGCTGGAGCTGAGGCGAGAGGTTGCAGGGCTCCATCTCCCGTCTCCTCCCTCCATTGGCAGCAGCGATCAACCGCGGCGCCGATGGAGGGGCCCCAACACGGCCAGTCCAGACGTCGACGCTCAGCTCACGGATGTTGATCGGCAACCGAATCGCTGTCACCCAGCGGCAGCAGCTGGATCTGCTTGCGGCCCAGCTTGATCTCGAACTCATCGCCCGGCTTGAGGTCCAGCAGTGAGGTGTAGGCCTTGCCCACCATCAGGTTGCCGTTGAACTGCACCTTGGTGGCGTAGCTCAGATGACGACCCGGCCGCTTGGAGACGCGGCCGCTGCCTTCTCCGAAGCTCACGCCCTTGGCTCCAAGAAGCGCTTCATAGAAGGCCGTGAAGTTCAACCTTTCGGTGCCGTCCTTCTTGGTGCTGACATAGCCAGCGGCGCGGACAAGATCAGATTTGGACACATCGCCCATTTCCTTGACCTTGGCAAGCAGATCGGTGCCAGTGAGCATGGCTATCACAACAGAATCATCATGGACATCATACCAATTGACGGCTGACACCTTGGGACCCTCTGGGTGGAATTATCACTGGATCGCTGCACTTCTGCA
>CALPMR020000132.1 GCA_943324725.2 Bordetella parapertussis
GATCGTTGTTGTTGATCCGAACGTAGGCCGGGGTCAGAGAACCGGAATCGATCATCTCCTCAGACTCGGCGGTGGACTCACGGATCAGATCAGCCACAATGGCACCATCAAAAGAGAAGCGACCGGGACCGAGCAGCAGCAGAGCTACACTGCCGCCCAGATACAGCACCACAAGCTCAAGCACGTAGATGTTGAAGCCGGCCGTGAGGATGTGCTGGTAGGCCGCCACGCTCATCGTGCCGGTGATGGCCAGGGCGCCCAGGGGGGAGAGCAGGCCCAGGATCAGCAGCCAACTGCCGATCAGCTCGGAAAATCCGGCGGCATAGGCGAACAAGAGCGGCAAGGGTAGATGCAGCGAGGCCACATAGGTGTCGGCGAACTGCTGCGGATCGGCGAGTTTCTCCTGGCCGTGATGGATCATCATCACGCCGATCGCCAGCCGCAGCAGTAGCAGGCCGGAGCTGGCCAGCAGGCCCTCGCGCAGGAAATAACGCTCGAGTGCCCGGCGGATCCAGGCACTGCTGCCAGCGGCGCTCAGCCAGGCCGGGACAGCGGCAGCCGTGGCGGCGGAGAACGGCTCGGACCGGCTGAGCACGACGAACCAGAGAGCGATGCCGGCGGTCAGGAAGCCCGCGAACAGCTCCAGCAACAGGGAGGTGGTCATGGTGGGAAGGACGACGCACAGATCCTGGCAACACGCGTGAAGAAACGTGAAGCAGGCCTCAGTTTTGAGGCGCCCCGCCCAGTTCCATTAGCTCCCGACCAGCTGCTGCCGCTGGGCCACTGCCTGTTCCAGCTGTTCGATTCTCTGCTCTGTTGGTCCCCAGAGCTCCACCAGCAGCGGCGCCCTGTGCGTGGGCATCACGGCAAAGCGGCCCCGGCGGTAGATCTGCTTGAAGATCGCATCGACGTCGTCGCGGTAGGCATGGTCGACGGGGCGGATGCCATCGGCCTCCATCTCCACCGGCCAGCGCTCGGTTCTGGGCACGAAGGCCAGGATGTCGAGATGGTCGAGGGATTCGCGAACGGCTGGCAGCATCGAGTCGACGAAGTCCTGGTCGATGTCGCTCAGGCCCTGATTGGCGGTGTACTGGGAGTAGGCGATGTAATCGACCGGCGAGCGATCGAAGATCACGGTTTCGCCCGGCTGGCTATAGCGATGCACACGACTGATGCAGTAATAGAGCTGGATGCCGTTCTGCAAGCGGGTGGAGGCTTCACGGAAGCGGATCTCATAGGGGCCATGCAGCCCCAGGGCGCGATAGGGCTCCTCCTCCCGCCGGTAGGTCCCGTGGCTGCCGACCCACTGGTGGACGAGGGTGGATTTGCCGAGGGAATGGGATCCTGTGATGGCAATGCGCATGGCGACGTTCCGGTCCTGGGATTCCCGTCAGGACGGGATATCGGGATTGCAGCATGACGCCAACCTGGCCGGCGATGGCCTCCACTTGTCATTAACGATGCCGTCAGCTTGCGTGCAACACCTGGTCTCAGCCGGCATGCATAGCATGTTGCAGCAACGTGATCCCTTGTGAAATTCCTACACGCTGCCGACCTGCATCTCGATAGCCCTCTGCGGGGTCTGGCCAGGCACGAAGAGGCGCCTGTCGCTGCGCTGCGAGGCGCCACGCGCGCGGCCTTCAGCAACCTTGTGGAGCTGGCTATCGAGGAGGCCGTGGACTTCGTGCTGCTCGCTGGCGACCTCTACGACGGCACCTGGCAGGACTTCAGCACAGCGATCTTTCTGTCAAAGCAGCTGGGTGAGCTGGACAGGGCAGGCATCCGGGTCTTTGGCGTTCTCGGCAATCACGATGCCCAGAGCAAGCTCACCAAGGCGCTGGAGAAGCCCAAGAACCTGACGCTGTTTCCAGCCAACAAGCCCAGAACAGAAGTGTTGAGCGACCTTGAAGTCGCCATCCACGGCCAGAGCTTCGGCCAGCAGCACGTGGGGGACAATCTCGCGGCCGGCTATCCCGCCGCGCGGCCAGGACTGTTCAACATCGGCCTCCTTCACACGAGCCTCGACGGCCGCGAGGGCCATGCGGTCTACGCACCGTGCAAGCTCGACGACCTGCGGGCCAGGGATTACCAGTACTGGGCGCTCGGTCACGTGCACGCCCGTGAGGTGGTTTCGACAGACCCCTGGGTGATCTTTCCTGGCTGTCTGCAAGGTCGGCACGCCCGCGAAACAGGCCCCAAGGGGTGCTGCCTGGTCACCGTCGAGGACTGCCAGGTCGAAAGCGTCGAGCATCGTGTCCTCGACGTGGTCCGCTGGGCAAGCTGCGTGGTGGACCTCGGCAGCGTTGACAGCATGGAGGGCGTGCTGGACAGCACGGACAGGGCCCTCAGCGAAGTGCTGGGCGACGCCGATGGCCGCGACGCTGTCACGCGCCTGAAATTCGTGGGCTCCAGCCCGGTCCACGCCGAGCTCCAGGGCAAGGCGCTGTGGTTGCGGCAGAAAATCCTGACACTTGCCGCCGAGCGGCATGGAGAAAGCCTGTGGATCGAGAAGGTGGTGTTGGCGACCACCAGCAAGCTGGACCGTGAGGAGCTGCTCGCGGCAGAGAGTGCCTTGGGCGGACTGGCCCGGAGCATTCTCGAGGTCCCGGAGCAGCCAGGCGCAGTGCGTGGTCTGGTCTCAGCCCTTGCCAGCCTCCGGGAGAAGCTGCCGGCGGAGGTATCCCTGGCGGAGGATGGGCTGCGACTCGATGACCCCGAGTTCCTGGTCAGGCTGATCCGAGAGGCCAAAGAGCTTCTCGTCAGCAGACTCCTCGAGACAGGGGGTGAGTCATGAGGATCAAGCGACTCGATCTGCTCGCCTTTGGTCCATTCACGAACAGGAGCCTCGACCTCAGTGCGGGACAGCCCGGCCTGCACGTGGTCCAAGGAGCCAACGAGGCGGGCAAGAGCTCGACGCTGCGGGCGCTCAAGGCCTGGTTGTTCGGCATCGACGCTCGCTCCACGGACAACTTCATCCACGACCACAAGCAGCTCCGCGTCGGCGGTGTCCTCGAGATCTCAGGTGGTCGGGAGATCGCCTGCGTGAGGCGCAAGGGCAACAAGGACACTCTGCTCGATGCCAGCAGCGAGGAGCCGATCGGCGATGACACCCTCAGCAAAGTGCTGCCAGGGCTCGATGAGAAGCTTTTCTGTCAACTTCATGGCATCGATCACACCGGCCTCGTCCAGGGTGGTCAGGCGATCCTTGAGCAGAGTGGTGATCTCGGAAAATCTCTGTTTGGTGCCGCGCTTGGCACCCAGGGCAAGACCGACCTGCTTGGCGACCTGGCTTCGGAAGCGGACAAACTGTTCAAATCCAGGGGGCAGAACCAGATCATCAATGCCGCTGTTGCCAGATTGAAGCTCGCCAGGCGAGAGGAGAAGATCGAGACGGTTTCCGTCAGTGAGTGGAAGGAACTCCAGAAGTCGTTGAAGCAGGCAGAGGAGGCGATCGCGGCGATCGATGAACAGATCGCCGAGGCAAGACGCAGCAAGAGCAAACTCGAGCGCTTCATGCGGGTCCGTGTCCCCTTGGCCGAGCGCTGCGAGCTGCTCAGGTGCCAGATTGCCCTGCACGATGTGGTGATGCTGCCTGAAGACTTCGATTCCCGTCGACAAGCTGCTGGCGACAAGTTGTCCCTGGCCAGGGAGCGACTTGAAAAGGCGAGTACCAAGCTTGCGAGGGTGAAGCAGGAGGCTGGAGAACTCGATGTGCCGAAGGGGCTGCTTGAAAATCAGGACGCCATTGAAGAGCTGCAGCTGCAGCTTGGCGCTGTTCAGAAGTCGCTCCGGGATAAGCCCGCGCAGGATGCCAAGCGCCGCACGCATCGCAACGCGGCCCAGGACCTGCTCACGAGCATCCGCCTCGACCTCGAGCTCCGATCCGTTGAGATTCTGAAGCCACTCCTGAACAGGAAGCGATTGATCGCCAGCCTGGCCGAGGATTCGAGCCTGCTGAAGCAGAAAACAGGGCAGCTCGAGGCCAAGCAGCGCGAACTCTCCGACGAGAAGGCCAGCCTCCAGCAAGAGCTGGAGACGATGTCCGGGCCAGGCCAGGATGTGGCCTTGCTGCGGGCCGCTATCCAGGCGGCCCGAAAGTCGGGCGATCTGGCGGAGAGGCTCCGTCATGCCCGCCATGTGGCGAGTCAGCAGCAAGAAGCCTGCGGCCGCGATCTCTCCCGCCTGGGCAGATTCGATGGCAGTTTCAAGGAGCTGGCCAGCCGGGCCATGCCCGAGAGGGCTGTTCTGGACAGGTTCGAGAAGATGTTCGACGAGCTCGACGAACGGGTTCGAGAGACCCTGCGTCGGCAGAGCGAGGCCAGGCAGGAGTTGGATCAGGCTGAGGATGCTCTCAGGACCCTTCTCCTCGCTGCCGACGTCCCCTCTCTCGACGCACTGCAGGCAGCCCGTGACCATCGCGAGCAGGGATGGAGGCTGATCCGAGGACAGTATCTGGACGGGATCGACCCCGGTGCTGCTGTCACGGACTATGCAGGCAGCCAGGATCTCCCCAAGGCCTACGAACAGGCCGTGGTGGGCGCGGACGATGTCGCCGACAGGCTTCGCCTCGATGCTCAGCGTGTACAGGAACGGGCAACACTCGAGGCTCGGATCGATGACCGCTCTGAGCTGCTTTCGAAGCTTGAAGCCAGGCTCAGCGAACAGGCTGTCGCTCGTGCACAGCTCGAGCACGATTGGCAGGCTGTGTGGCAAGGGAATGCCACCACGGTCGGTAGCCCCAAGGAGATGAAGGAATGGCTGCAGCGCCTGGAGCAGCTTCTGCAGAAAGCTGCTCAATATGACAACGCCAGGGCCGAGGTCAGAACGCTGCAAGCGACTGAGATGTCACACCTCGACGTTCTGACCGCTGAGCTCGACAAGCTCGACCAGCCGGATGGCGCCAGGCCGGTGCAGCTCGAAGCGCTGCTGGCGCGCTGTGAGCAACTCGCCAGTGATCAGGAAAGCGCAGCGAGGCAGCAAAGGGATCTGAAGGATTCGCTGCAGAAGATTGAGAACCAGCTCAAGGCTGTCCTGGCTGATCATCACCAGGCCGAGGCGGATCTTCAGCACTGGGCCATCAACTGGAGCGAGGCTGTCGATGGCCTGGGCCTCGGAGCCAATCCTCATCCGGAGGTGGCTCGCACGACGATCGAAAAGCTGGAGGAGCTGTTCGAGGAGCTCAAAGAGGCAGATATCGCCCACAAGCGCATTTATGGCATGGAGAAGGATGCGGAGCGCTTCACCGCAGCGGTGAACCAGCTGCTCCAGCGGATTGACCTTGACATGCGGGAACAGACGCCGGAAGAGGCCACGCGGATCTTGGTGCGGGGATTGAGCAAGGCCCGAGCCGATGATGCCAGTCTGAAGAAGCTTCGGGCCCAAATCCGTGATCTGGAGGAGGATGTCACCGAGGATCGCCAGGATATCCAGCTCGCCGAGCAGAGTCTTGACCTGCTTCGGGCCCAGGCCGGAGCCTCAAGCGACGAGGAGCTGATTGCGGTCATGGAGTGCTCAGAGCAGAAACGCCGAATCACCTCCCGCCTTGAAGCCCTGCGACAGCAACTCCATCTGTCTGGCGAAGGCCTCAGCATCGATCAATTGGAGAAGGAGGCACAAGAACAAGACACGGATCAGGTGGACGACGAACTGGCGCAACTCGACTCAAGACTGGCCGACCTGTCGGATGAGCGAGATGCAGGCCGAGATCAGAGGCAGAAACTGATGGTCCAGATTCAGTCCCTGGATGGTTCGTCGAAGGCTGCCGAGGCCGCTGAGCGAGCAGAGCAGTTGCTGGCCACGATTGTCCCTGACGCGGAGCAGTATCTGCGGCTGACGATATCTCGCCTCATCCTTGAGGAGCAGATGGAGCGATACCGGCAAGACAACCAAACGCCGGTTCTCCGGCGCGCCGGCGAGCTGTTCGCCAGGCTGACGAGGGGCTCTTTCGTTGGTCTTCGCGATGAGCTCGACGACAAGGGTAAGCCAGTGCTGCTTGGCATCCGCTCCGACAAGACCGAGCTGAATGTCTCTGGCATGAGTGAAGGCAGTCGCGATCAGCTCTTTCTGGCGTTGCGACTTGCGACCATTGAGCTGCAACGAGACCAGCAAGATCCTCTGCCCTTCGTCATTGACGATATCCTGGTTGGATTCGATGATGAGCGGAGTAAAGCCTGCCTTGAGGTGCTCGCTGACTTTGCCCAGACTACCCAGGTCCTGGTCTTCACCCATCACTCGATGGTTGCACAGGCGGCCAAGGAACTAGGGGAGAAGAAGGGGGTGTTTGTGCATGAATTGTCTGGCGGGGCTTGAGTGCTGATGCAGGAACGCCAGCAAGCTGCCAGGCCGACGAGCCAGGAGAGCTGGCGCATCAACGTCCTTCCGACGATGACCTGGAGGCCGTCGCCGGACGCCCACGACCCTCCGCTGCGGCGGTGCCGACGTTCAATGGCGTGGCAGCTCCACCACCGGCGGGGCTGCAATGGCCAGACCTGGTCGGTGGCCGAAGTGCTGCGGACCTGGGTTGACCTCTCGATGATGAAACCCCAGGAGCAACGCTGATGAACGACCAAGCCCTGCCGCCGATCGCCGGCCATGAGGCCGAGATTCTGGCCCTGGTGCAGCAGGACAGGCCTGTGTTTCTGCCGCAGACCAATCTGAACCTGGAGCAGATCCAGTCAGCCTTTGCCTGCGCGCTCCACATGCATCAGCCCACGATTCCAGCCGGGGCGAATGGCGAACTCATCTGCCATCTGCAATACATGCTTGAACATCCTGGCGAGGGCGATAACCACAATGCCGAATCCTTTGCCCACTGTTATAAGCGTCTGGCCGATATTGTCCCGCAGCTGATCAGCGAGGGCTGCAACCCTCGGATCATGCTGGATTATTCCGGCAATCTGCTCTGGGGCTTTGAGCAGATGGGCAGGCACGACATTCTCGATGCGCTCCAACGCCTTGCCTGTGATCCCTCCCTGCAGCCCCATGTGGAGTGGCTCGGCACCTTCTGGAGTCATGCGGTGGCACCGTCCACGCCGATCCCGGATCTGAAGTTGCAGATCCTGGCCTGGCAGCAGCATTTTGCGGCCCTGTTCGGCCCTGAGGCGCTGCAGCGAGTCAAAGGATTCTCACCGCCAGAAATGCATCTTCCCAACCATCCCGACACGCTCTATGAATTCGTGAAAGCCCTCAGAGAGTGTGGCTATCGCTGGCTGCTGGTGCAGGAACACAGCGTCGAAAATCCCGATGGCACCTGCCTGCGCCAGGAGCAGAAGTCCATCCCCAACCAACTGCTGGCACGCAACTCGAAGGGGGAAACGGTCACGATCCTGGCGCTGATCAAAACCCAGGGCTCCGATACCAAGCTGGTGGGTCAGATGCAGCCCTGCTACGAGGCCCTTGGGCTTGGGCGGCAGCTGCTGGGTGAGAGAACAATTCCGGCGATTGTCTCCCAGATTGCCGATGGGGAAAATGGTGGCGTGATGATGAACGAATTCCCGTCGGCCTTCATCCAGGCCCATCAGCGCATCGCTGGCGAGGGGGGCGGCAGCAGCGGCACGGTGGCGATCAACGGCACGGAATATCTGGAGTTGCTGGAAGCCAGTGGGATTCAGTCAAGCGATTACCCGCAGATTCAGGCGGTGCAACAACACAAGCTCTGGCAACAGCTGGGCAACAATCCCACCCCGCAAGCCGTCGGCGCGGCCATCGCCGAACTCAAGGCCAACGATTCCCAATTCTCGATGGCCGGCGCCTCCTGGACCAACAACCTCAGCTGGGTGGAGGGCTACACCAACATTCTCGAACCGATGAACAGCCTTAGCGCCCAGTTTCATCAGCTGTTTGATCCACTGGTGGCTGAGGATCCCGCTGTAACCAAAACCCCCCATTACCAGCAGGCGCTGCTCCAGTTGCTGCTGCTCGAAACCAGTTGCTTCCGCTACTGGGGCCAGGGCACCTGGACCGACTACGCCAGCGAGATCCATCGCCGTGGTGTCGAAGCGATCGGGGCTTGAGCCCAGGGCGGTAGCGGGGCCCCTTGGCAAGGCCAGGGTCAGACACCAACTCGCGCCGCCAATCAGGA
>CALPMR020000133.1 GCA_943324725.2 Bordetella parapertussis
GCCGCTGACGCAGGGTCCAAGGGCCACCAGCAGTTCGGAGGGATCGGATCCGGCGGCGACGAGGCTTGCAATCGCCCCAGGCAGGATGCGCCCGGCAACTCCACGCCAGCCCGCATGGCAGGCAGCCACCCGGCCGCTGCGGGGATCGGCCAGCAGCACGGGGGTGCAGTCGGCACCACACACCCAGAGACTCTGGCCACCGCCGTCACTGACCAGCCCATCCGCCTCAGGCCAGGGTTCGGAGCTGGCCTCGGAGGCGGCGAGCACCAGAGCACTGTGGATCTGCTGGGTCCGATGGACGCTGATGCCGGCACTCAGATAGCCAGCCAGTTCGCCGGGGCCGCGGCCCTGCCATTGGCGGCTGAAAAAGCCATGCTCAAAGGCCGCCAGCCGATCGGCCTGCAGGTAATGGCCCCCATAGGTGCCGATCCAGGTCCAGCCGGGCAGATCATTGAAACCGGAATCCGGGCGATCGAAGGGAGCCTCAAGGGCCTCAGCCATCGGCCAAGTCCCGCAGCAGCCAGAAGCCATCGAGCCGCTCGGCCCCATCGGCGCTCTGGACGGCGATGAACTGCAGTCCAGCGGCGTTCTCCCTGGCGGCGGCGAAGGCGTCGGCCGCAGCACGGGCCTCCTCGGCGGGCAGGCTCGCCAGCAGCCAACGGTCTTCGAGGCCGGCTTCGAGCACCAGTTGCTCGCCATCAAGCTCAAGCCGCACCGGCTCCAGGCCCGCCAACCAGCCGGCAATCGCCAGGGCACGGGTGCGGCTGAACAGGCGAATCCCGGGGATCGGCGTGGCAGCGGCAATCGCCGCAGGCAGGTTGATCAGGCCGCCAAAGCCGATCTCCCAGTCGGCCGCTTCAGCCAGGGCGCCGAAGGGCAATGTGGCCCAGCTCCAGCGATCGCCCCGCACCGCCTCCGGCAACGGCACCGACACCGGCCGAATCGCCTGGGGCGGTGGCGCCAATGGGCCGGCCAGATAGCCGGGTTCCCCGGGGTAAACCTGCGCCTGCCGCTCTTGCAGCCATTCCACCAGGCTGTAGCAGCGACGACTGGGCACCAACTCCAGTCCCAGGCCCTCGGCGGCCCGCTGCACCATGGTGCGCATCGATCCCCGCCAGCAGCGGATCCGGCGGGGATGGCCGTAGCCACGGGAGTTGGCTTCAGCCAAGGCCGCTTCGATGGCCTCTTTCAGCCAGATGGAGTTGACACTGGCCGCAGGGCAGATGCGTGCCCAGCGGAACGGTTCGGCGGGCTCCTGGTCGGAGCGCAGGGGCTTGGGGGTGGCGCAGATCAACAATTCCCAGCGCTTTTTGCCATCAGGCTCGAGGATCGGCCGCGAGTAGTAATCGAGCTCCCAGTCCGCTCCGGCAGCCTCTCGCTTATCCAAGGCGAGCGAGCCCTCGAGATCGGGGGAGCCATCCACACGAATCGGGCTCATCCCGCCGCCTGCTCCTGTTTGCGCAGCAGCGACCGGGCCCGGTTGGCCCGCTCAGCCGCCTCGGTCATCACCAGCGCCTTGGCGATCAGCAGTTCACCGGGCTGGTTTTCCAGCAGGGCGGTGTTGAGGGCGATGCGGCCGCGGCCAGGATCGAGATCGGTGATCAAGGCCTTGATGCGCTCGCCCGGCTGGAAGGCTTCGCGCAGATCCCGCAGGGCGCCGCCGGTGACACAGGAGTGGTGCAGCAGGCCGCTGACGCCACCGAGGTCGATGAAGAAGCCATAGGGCTTCAGCGACACCACCTGCCCTTCCACCAACTGTCCGATCTCCAGCTCGGTGAACCGGGCGGCACTCGCCGCGCGCTTCTCGGAGAGCACCAGTTTGTGGGTCTCGATGTTCACCTCAAGGAAGGCGACCGCTAGGGTCTTGCCCACCAGGGTTTCGTGATTCTCGCCCTCGTTGAGCTGGGAGCGAGGAATGAAGCCCCTCAGGCCCTCGAGATCACAGGTGACGCCGCCCCGGTTGAAGCCCGTGACCTTCACCTGAACCACCTTGCCGTCCTTCTCCAGCTGGCGCACCTTCTCCCAGCTCTGGCGCAGGGCCAGGGCACGGGCGCTGATTGTGACCATGCCATCGGCGTTCTGCTCGCGGGTGACCAGCACCTCCAGCTCAAGGCCCCGGGGGAAGCGCTCCTTGAGATTGGTGATCACCCCCAGGCCACATTCACTTTTGGGCATGAAGCCGGGGGCCTTGCCGCCGATGTCCACGTAAATGCCATCGCTCTCGACACCGATGACGCTGCCGCGCACGACTTCGCCGGTGGTGCCCACGGGCTCGTTCTGATCGAGGGCCGCCAGGAAGGCGTCCTCATCGAAGTCGAAATCGTCCACGGTGCGGGCGGCGGCGGCGGCCTGGGACGTCGAAGCCGGTGCAGCCTGGCGCTTGGCCGAGCCTGAAGCCTTGCCGCGACGCTCATCCGGACCGAGCAGGTCGGCCATGGTCATCCCCTCCATTGAGCCCAGATCGAAGAGCTCGTCGTCGGAGACGGCGCGGGCAGGGCCTGGAGAAACCGGGGCGGGAGCCGCAGGGGCGCCGGCCCGGATGACCGGTGGCAGAGGCTTGGGCGCGTCCACCACAGGGGGGGCTTTCTCAGCGGAACGGACGGCCAGCACGTCCTCTTTCTTGATCATCAGCACCTGGGGGGGCTTGCGGGGCGCCTGAGGGGCCGGACGCTGGCCAGGGTTCAGGGGCTGACGCGACGCGGGGTTGCCGGATCCGGCCATGACCTCTGAGTGCTGCGGCCCCACACTGTACGAAGCGAAGCCGGTCCGCCCGCTCGCCATCGCCGATCTGCCGCCATGACCGAGTCCCAGCGCCGTCTTGAGACCATGACCTGGCCGGAGTTGCGGCGCCAGGCCGCCCGAGCCGGCAGCACGGTGATCTGGCCCTTCGGGGCGTTCGAGCAGCACGGTCCCCATCTGCCGTTGAGCACCGATGCCCTGTTTGCCGATCGCCTCACCGATGCGGTGCTCGCCCAGCTCGATCCTGCCCTGCCGATCTGGCGCTTACCCCTGCAGCCCCTCGGCTTCTCCCCGGAGCACCAGGGTTTCGCCGGCACCCTCAGCCTGAGTGCGGAGCTGCTGATCTCCCTGGTGCTGCAGGTGGGCGGCCAGCTTGAGCAGGCGGGTTTTCAGCGCCTGGTGCTGCTCAATGGCCACGGCGGTCAGATCGGTCTGTTGGAAGTTGCTGGCAGGACCCTGCGCGCCCAGCACCCTGGCCTGGCCGTTCTGCCCTGTTTCCTCTGGCGTGGGCCGGAAGGCATCGCTGAGCTGATTCCGGAGCCGGAGCGCAGCCAGGGCCTCCATGCCGGCCTGGCAGAAACCAGCCTGATGCTGCACCTGGCGCCGGAGCTCGTCGGTTCGCATCGCCCCGGCGATGGAGCCATCGGCTCTGATCAAGGCGACGTCACAGCTGGCGCCGCTCCGCCGGCCACGGCCCCGTCGGCCCCACGGGTCGCAGGCCCTCCGCCGGAGGGCTGGAGCCTGGAGGGGGAGGCCCCCTGCTGCTGGATCACCAGTGAGTTCAGCACCAGTGGCGTGATCGGCAGTGCCGAGGGCGCCAGCGGCGCACTGGGCGAGCGGCTCCACGAACGGTTGGTCGATGGCTGGCGGCGACGCCTGGACTCCTTGCTGCGCAGTGACTGGCCACCGACCTCCGGCGCAGGGTGACTACAGTCGCGCTGAGACGCTGAGCGCGATTGTCATGCCGACCATCCAATCGATCACGAATGCCGAAACCTGCAGTGATGCCGCCACAGGCCAGGCCACCCCTGAACCGATCGGAGCAGGTCTGCCCGATTTCACCAGCCCCGTCTACAAGGACGCCTACAGCCGCATCAACGCGATCGTGATCGAAGGGGAGCAGGAAGCCCACGACAACTACATCGCCCTCGGCACCCTGATTCCCGATCAGGCCGATGAGCTGGCCCGGCTGGCCCGCATGGAGCTCAAGCACATGAAGGGGTTCACCGCCTGCGCCGCCAACCTCGGCGTTGATGCCGACATGCCCTTCGCCCGGGAATTCTTCTCGCCGCTGCGCGACAACTTCGAGGCCTCACTGCAGGAGGGCAAAGTGGTCACCTGCCTGCTGATTCAGGCCCTGTTGATCGAGGCCTTTGCGATCGCTGCCTATCACATCTACATCCCGGTTGCCGATCCCTTCGCCCGCAAGATCACCGAAGCCGTCGTCAAGGACGAATACACCCATCTCAACTACGGCCAGGAGTGGTTGAAGGCCAACTTCGAGGCCAGCCGCGCTGAACTGGAGCAGGCCAACCGCGACAACCTTCCCCACGTGCGCCGCATGCTGGAGCGGGTGGCCGCCGATGCGGCGGTCCTGCAGATGGAGAAGGAAGACCTGATCGAGGATTTCCTGATCGCCTACCAGGAGGCCCTCACTGAGATCGGTTTCAACTCCCGCGAGATCGCCCGGATGGCGGTGGCAGCTCTGGTGGGCTGAGGGCGCCCTCAGGGGGCTTCTGCCGGCCATGGCAGGATGTGTCAACGGCGACATTGACGGTCGGCCAGTTCCCTTTGCCTCCCCGTCTGCATGTTCGGCCTGATCGGTCACTCCACCAGCCTTGCCGCCGCCTGTGAACTGGCCGAGCGGCTCGGTTACCCGGAGTATGCCCAGGGAGACCTCGACATGTGGTGCAGCGCCCCTCCCCAGCTGGTGGAGCGGTTCTCCGTCACCAGTGCCATGGGCAAAACCATTGAAGGCGCCTACATCGATTCGGTGTTCGTGCCCGAGATGCTGCGCCGCTTCAAAACGGCCAAGCGCAAGGTGCTCAACGCCATGGAGCTGGCCCAGAAGAGTGGTATAGCCATCAGTGCTCTGGGCGGCTTCACATCGATCATTTTTGAGGACATGAATCTGCTCAGGGAGCAGCAGGTGCGTGCCACCACCTTGGAATGGGAGCGCTTCACCACCGGTAACACCCACACCGCCTGGGTGATCTGCCGCCAGGTCGAGGTCAATGCCCCCAGGGTCGGCATCGATCTGGCCAGGGCCAGGGTGGCGGTGATCGGCGCCACAGGCGACATCGGCAGTGCGGTTTGCCGATGGCTCAGCCAGCGCACCGGCGTGGCCGAGTTGCTGCTGGTGGCCCGCAAGGAGCAGCCGCTGCGGGACCTGCAGAGTGAACTCGGCGGCGGTCGCATCCTGCCCCTTGAGGAGGCGCTGCAGCAGGCCGATGTCGTCGTCTGGGTGGCCAGCCTGCCCGAGAGCCTCAGCATCGACCCAGCCAAGCTGAGCAAGCCCTGCCTGATGATCGACGGCGGCTATCCCAAGAATCTCGACAGCAAGGCCAGTGGCCCCGAGATCCACGTGCTCAAGGGAGGCATCGTCGAGTTCCACCGCGACATCGACTGGGAGGTGGTGGCCCTAGCCGCCGACATGGCCCGACCGCAGCGCCAGATGTTCGCCTGCTTCGCCGAGGCGATGCTGCTTGATTTTGAAGCGCTTCACACCAACTTCAGCTGGGGGCGTAACCACATCACGCTTGAAAAGATGGCGTTGATCGGCGCCGCCTCCCTGCGCCACGGTTTCCAGGCCCTGGGTCTGGAAACCGCCGTTGCCACGGCCCCCAGCCTCGCCACCGCCTGACACCCCCCGCACCCCATGGCCCGCCGCGCCCTGCTGGATTTTGAAAAACCTCTGGTGGAACTGGAGCAGCAGATCGAACAGATCCGCCAGCTTGCCCGCGATTCGGAGGTCGATGTCAGCCAACAGCTGCTCCAGCTGGAAACCCTGGCCAGTCGGCGCCGCGAAGAAATCTTCAGCGCCCTGACGCCGTCCCAGAAAATCCAGGTGGCCCGCCATCCGCAGCGGCCCAGCACGCTCGATTACATCCAGCTGATCTCCGACTCCTGGATCGAGCTGCATGGCGATCGCCGCGGTTCCGATGACAAGGCGATGGTGGGCGGCGTGGGGCGCATCGGCGATCAGCCCGTGGTGATGCTCGGCCAGCAGAAGGGCCGAGACACCAAGGAAAACATGGCTCGCAACTTCGGCATGGCCTCCCCCGGCGGCTATCGCAAGGCGATGCGGCTGATGGAGCACGCCGATCGCTTCCGGCTGCCGATCATCAGTTTCATCGACACCCCTGGTGCCTATGCCGGTGTCCTGGCCGAAGAGCAGGGCCAGGGCGAAGCGATCGCGGTCAATCTGCGCGAGATGTTCCGGCTGCGGGTGCCGATCATCGCCACGGTGATCGGCGAAGGCGGCTCCGGTGGAGCCCTGGGCATCGGCGTCGCCGATCGACTGCTGATGTTCGAGCACAGCGTCTACACCGTGGCCAGCCCGGAGGCCTGCGCTTCGATCCTCTGGCGCGATGCCGCCAAGGCGCCCGCCGCGGCCGAAGCCCTCAAGATCACCGGAGCTGATCTGCTGCAGCTTGGGGTGATCGACAGGGTGCTGCGGGAACCTGCCGGGGGCAATCATTGGGCGCCGCTGGAGGCCGCCGCCACCCTGCGCAGCGCCATCATCGAGAACCTCCTCGAACTGCAGGCCCTGGGCGAACGGGAGCTGTGTGAGCAGCGCTATGCCAAGTTCCGGCGAATGGGGCGCTTTCTCGACGCAAGCTCGCCAGAAGGGGCCAGAACTGCTTAAGGTTTTCTTCCACGTTCTGATTCCTTGCCCGTTGCCCTGATCACCGGCGCCTCCAGCGGGATCGGCGCCGCCGCCGCCCGCCGTTTCGCCGCTGCAGGCTTCGACCTGCTGCTGCTGGCCCGCTCCCATGGCGCCATGGAGTCCCTGGCCGACGAGTTGCGCAGCGCCCATCAGCACCGCGTTGAAACCGCCGCCATCGATCTGAGCGATCCGGCCGTCATCGGTCCCGGCATCGCCGAACTCTGCGGACGGGGACTGGTGCCCTCCGTGCTGATCAACAACGCCGGCGCCGCCTGGACCGGGCCCCTGGCGGACATGTCGCTGGAGCACTGGCAGTGGCTGTTTCAGCTGAACATCACCAGTGTCTTCCAGATCTGCCAGGCCATGTTGCCGCTGATGCGTGCCCGGACGCACAACGGCCAACGCCATGGCGGCGGTCTGATCATCAATATCAGCAGCCATGCCGCCCGCAATGCCTTCCCGGAATGGGGGGCGTACAGCGCCAGCAAGGCTGCTCTGCAAACCTTCAGCCGTTGCCTGGCGGCGGAAGAACGGCAGCACGATATCCGCGTCAGCACCCTCACCCTTGGTTCGGTGGATACACCCCTGTGGGACAGCAAAACCGTCCACAGCAGCTTCGATCGCCGTGCCATGCTGACCGTCGATCAGGCGGCAGAAGCTTTGCTGGTACTGGCCCAACAACCCTCCAGCCAGGTTGTCGAAGATTTAACCCTGATGCCGGCAGCCGGCGCCTTCTGAAGACACCATGACATCCACCCTTCCTTCCAATCTCAGCAGCAATAAGACCAACACGGAGTCGCTGAAGCTGCCGATCAGCATTCGCCTGCGTCAACGGCTCGAGGAAAGTGGTACCCCTTTTCTTGCTAACGACAACATCTCCAATGTGTTGCGTGATGGCGATCTCGAACAACTGGAAGTCGAGGTGGCCGGCAAGGTCAGGGAGCTGCTGCGCAGTCTTGTCATCGATATTGACAACGACCACAATACTCAGGAAACAGCGGAGCGGGTCGCCCGCATGTATCTGCACGAGGTCTTCAAAGGCCGTTACCACTGTCAGCCCAAGATCGCCAGCTTTCCCAACGTCAAAAAGCTCGATGAGATCTACACCGTTGGCCCCATCTCGATTCGCTCCGCCTGTTCCCACCATCTGGTGCCGATCCTTGGTTCCTGCTGGATCGGGATCAAGCCCGGCGATCGGGTGATCGGTCTGTCGAAGTTCTCCCGGGTGGCGGACTGGGTCTTCTCCCGCCCCCACATTCAGGAAGAGGCGGTGATCATCCTGGCCGATGAGATCGAGCGCCTCTGCGCTCCCCAAGGTCTGGCGATCCTGGTCAAAGCCCAGCACTACTGCATGAAGTGGCGTGGCGTCAAAGAGCCCCAGACCAGCATGGTGAACTCGGTTGTCCGTGGGGACTTCCGTCATGATCCCAGCCTCAAGCAGGAATTCTTTGA
>CALPMR020000134.1 GCA_943324725.2 Bordetella parapertussis
GATCCGCCAGACCGTCGCCTATCACCGCGAGCTGGAGCGGATTTTCGGCGCCGACAAGGTGGAGCCGGCGATCTTCTTCATCGGCCTGCAGCCCCACACCCACCTCGAGCAGTACGCCTTCGAGCAAGGGTCGTTGCAGCCCGGCTACAACCCGATGAGCATGATGCCCTGGACAGCCCGGCAGCTGCTCTGGAATCCGGAGCCGATGGGCAGCACCTTCGGCCGCATCTGCCTGGAGGCATTCGAGCAGAACCCCAGTGATTTCGGTCGTACCGTGATGGCTCTGCTGGAGCGCGACTACGGCGTTGCTCCGCTGGAGGAGGCGCTGCATGCGCCGGTGCAGGGGCGTCGGGCTCTGGCCCAGGCTGTGCGCTGAGGGGCCGAAGCCATGACGATTCGCAATGTGGGCGGCGGCGACAGCCTGAGCATCTTCGAGCGCAGCTGGCAGACCTATCACCTGCTGGTGGCCCATGATCTGATGCAGCACCACGCCCTGGGCCAGGCCCTGGAGCAGCGCCTGATCGCCTGGTTGCCGGAGCGGGAAGCCGCGGGGTTGTCGAGCACCCTGGCCATGGCGGATCTGGCCTGCGGTGACCTGACGACCCTGGCGCCGCTGCTGCGGCGACTGCCGCTGCGGGAGCTGGAGGCGGTGGATGCGGCGGTGGGGGTGTTGCCGCAGGCGGAGGCGCGGCTGGGACCGGTTCCTTACCCCTGCCACTGGCGGGCGAAGGATCTGTTGCTCTGGGCCGAGAGCGGAGCCGATCACCCCTCAGGGCCCTGGGATCTGATCACTTGTCTCTTCGGCCTGCACCATCTGGCCGATGCCGACAAGTGGCGCTTCCTGGAGCTGGTGCCCCGCCAGCTCGCTCCTGGCGGCCGGCTGTTGATCGGTGATCTCTTCCGCCAGCCTGCGGAGCCCCGTCAGCAATTTCTGGAGCGCTACTGGGCCCGGGTGAACAGCTGGACCGTCCTGACGCAGCCCAGCCGGCGGCTGGTGATTGATCACATGGCCAGCAGCGACTATCCCGCCGAGGGCGAGCAGTTCGCGGCCATGGCCGAGTCCCTGGGCTGGCAGGTCCGCTGGCTCTGGCACGGGCCCGATCAGGCCGAGGGGCTGCTGGAGCTGGGGCGCCTGGGCGAACAGCTCTCTGAAGTCTGATTCTTCCGGCGCGCCGGCACCCCGTTGAGGCGCCAGCACCCTGGAAGCCGCTGCCTGCGGCTGTTCTGAGGAGTCGCCGGGTCTGCCGATCGGCGGTGCCCGGCTTCAGGGGGTGATGCTCTGGACCTGGGGGGGCCACCAGCGCCGCCGCGCCGCCAGCAGCAGCGCCAGCCCCAGCCAGCCGACGACGCCACCGAGGGGGTTGGCGAAGGCGCCACCGGGGCCCTGCAGCCAGAGCGGCGTGCCCGGGGCGATCGTCAGCAGCCCGTGCTGCAACAGAAACCAGCCCCCCACCAGGCCGCCGTGCAGGCCGATGGCCCCGTGCAGGGCCCCGGCATCGGCGCGGCGCTGCAGGGCCAGGGCCAGCCCCAGCATCAGCAGGCCACCGAGCAGACCCAGGCTGGCGAGCGGCCCGAGGTTGAAGCGGGTGTGCACGAGGCTGAACAGCACGGCCTGGAGGACCATGGCGCGTTGATCGCCCCTGGCGCCGCCTCCGAGCTGCAGGGCCAGTTCGCCCCAGAGCCAGCCGCGAAACAACAGCTCCTCGGCTAGTCCCACCCCCAGGATCAGGGCCAGGGCATTCCACAGGTCGCCGCTACGCAGGCTGCCGCTCCAGTGGCCATGGCCGCTGGCCAGCAGCAGCAGGGCAATCAGCAGCAGCAGCAGCAGGGCTTTGAGCAGTCCCCGCAGAAAGGCGCGTCCGGCCGCCCGCCACGGCCGGGCCAGTCCGAGGGTTCGCCAGGGATGGGAGGCGCCCCAGACGCGCCGCAGCCGCAGCGGCAGGCTGCCCAGCAACAGGGCAAAGGCCATGCCGGTGCCGAGCAGGGAGATCCGCTCGGCGCCCCAGGCCGGCAACAGAGCGGCCAGCGGCAGCACCAGCAGCCAGCCGGCGCCGTAGAGCAGCGGGATGTACAGAGCGGTGCCCAGCCAGGTGGGTTTTCCGGCGCCCGCGGAAGGGTCGCTGGCGGGCATCATTCAGCTCTCCGGCTCGATCGTGCTGGTGAGACCTTTGGCCTTGAGGGTTTCGCTGTAGAACTCCGCCGGTTCGATGTCGCAGACGATCACCAGGCCGACGCCGGTGTTGTGGGCCTCCAGCATCACGGCGATGGCGTCCTGCTCACTCAGCGAAGGCACCACCTGGCGCAGGGTGGAGACGACGAACTCCATCGAGTTGACCGGGTCGTTGTGGAGCAGCACCTTGTAGCGGGGTGAGGGCTTGCGCACCCGCTGCTCTTGCTTGTCGAGCACCGTCGTGCCGCCGGGACGGTCCGGTGTTGCCGAGGCCCGCCAAGCCGGGCTGTCAGCGCTGGGCGGCTGGAGTTGGGTGGAGATCGTGGTGCTGGTGGTGAGCGGCAGTCGGATCATGGCCGTTCCCGCGACATGACGGTGGCTAACTTTAGAGAGCACGCACCCGCTCCATCGCCTCTTCCACGCGGGCCCGGCTGTTGAAGGCCGAGAGCCGGAAGTAGCCCTCGCCGGCGGCGCCGAAGCCACTGCCGGGGGTGCCGACGACGTGGGCCTGGTTCAGCAACTTGTCGAAGAAGCCCCAGGAATCGAGTCCCTCAGGGGTCTTCAGCCACACATAGGGGGCCTGCTCGCCGCCATGCACCTGCAGGCCGGCGGCGCTGAGCTCACGGCGGATGATCGCGGCATTCTCCATGTAGAAGCTGATCAAGCCCTGCACCTGGCTCTTGCCTTCGGGCGAGTACACCGCCTCGGCACCGCGTTGCACGATGTAGCTGACGCCGTTGAACTTGGTGCACTGGCGCCGGTTCCAGAGGCTCCAGAGCTCCACCTTCTCGCCATTGGCGGCCGTGCCCATCAGCCCCCGGGGCACCACGGTGAGCGCGCAGCGGGTGCCGGTGAAGCCGGCGTTCTTGGAGAAGGAGCGGAACTCGATCGCGCAGTCGCGGGCGCCCTCGATTTCATAGATGGAGTGGGGTAGCTCCGGATCCTGGATGAAGGCCTCGTAGGCGGCGTCGAACAGGATCAGGGCGTCGTGGGCGCGGGCGTAGTCCACCCAGGCCTGGAGCTGCTCGCGGCTGGCGACGGCGCCGGTGGGGTTGTTGGGGAAGCAGAGGTAGATCAGATCCACCGGGTGGTCAGGGATTTCGGCGCTGAAGCCGTTCGCGGCGGTGATCGGCAGGTAGGTGAGGCCTCCGTAGCGGCCGGCGTCATCGGCCTCGCCGGTGCGGCCCGCCATCACGTTGCTGTCCACATACACCGGATAGACCGGGTCGGTCACGGCGATGCGGTTGTCGGGGCCGAGGATGTCGAGAATGTTGCTGCTGTCGCACTTGGAGCCGTCGGAGACGAAGATCTCCTCGGCGCTCACCTGGCAGCCGCGGGACTGGAAATCGTGGCTGGCGATCGCCTCGCGCAGCCATAGGTAGCCCTGCTCGGGGCCGTAGCCGTGGAAGCCGGCGTGGGTGCCCATGTCATCGATGGCCGCCTTCATGGCGGTGCGGCAGGCCTCGGGCAGGGGCTCGGTGACATCGCCGATGCCGAGGCGAATGATCGGGGCCGCCGGGTTGGCCTCGCTGAAGGCCTTGACGCGCCGGGCGATTTCCGGGAACAGGTAGCCCGCCTTGAGCTTGAGGTAGTTGCCGTTGACCTGGACCATGGGGATTCGGACGCTGCCGCGCGGAAGCTGATGGCGGGATTGTCCTATGGCGAGCCGCCGGCCTGCATACGATCAGGCCATCGTCCAGCGCATCGCCGTGCCCGTTGTCTCGCCTGTCGCTGCTCCGCTGGATGCGCCGGTGGACTTCGAGGCCCTGATCGGCCCGGACATTCTCAAACCAGCCCGCTATCTGGGCAATGAACGGGGCGTGGAGCCCCGGGACTGGAGCCGGGCCTGGCCGGCTGCCGGGGTGCGCTGGGCCCTCACTTACCCCGAGGTCTACGAGGTGGGGTCCAGCAATCTGGGCCACATCATTCTGTATTCGATTCTCAATGCCGTTCCCGGCCAGATCTGCGATCGCTCCTACCTGCCGGCCGCCGATCTCTCGGCCCGGTTGCGGCAGCGGGATGTACCCCTGTTCGCCGTCGAGAGCCGCCGGCCCCTGGCCGCCTTCGACATCCTCGGCTTCAGCCTCAGCTATGAGCTGGGGGCCAGCAACATCCTCGAGATGCTCGATCTGGCCGGCATCCCGCTGCGTGCCGCCGCTCGCGGCGATCGGCCCCTGGCCGATCCGGCCTCGCCACCGCGGATCTTTGCCGGCGGACCCACTGCCACCAGCAATCCCGAACCCTTCGCCGCCTTCTTCGATTTCATCGCCCTCGGCGATGGCGAGGAGCTGCTGCCCGAGATCGGCCTGGTCGTGGCCGAGGCCCGCGCCGCCGGCCTGAGCCGCTCGGACACCCTGCGGGATCTCGCCCTGGTGCCTGGCGTCTATGTGCCCTCGCTCTACGGCCCCGGCGCCGACGGGGTGACGGTGGAGCCCCTGGAGCCGGGGTTGCCGAAGCGCATCCAGCGGCGCACCGCCACGCCGATGCCCCACTACGCCATGGGGCTGGTGCCCCACATCGAAACCGTTCACGACCGCCTCACCGTCGAGATCCGCCGCGGCTGCACCCGCGGCTGCCGCTTCTGCCAACCAGGGATGCTCACCCGCCCCGCCCGTGATGTCGAGCCCGAGGCGGTGATCGAGGCGGTGGAGGAGGGGATGCGCCGCACCGGTTACAGCGACTTCTCGCTGCTGTCGCTCAGTTGCAGCGACTATCTCTCGCTGCCGGCGGTGGGGGTGGAGCTGCGCAACCGGCTCGCCGATCAGAACGTCTCCCTCACCCTGCCGAGCCAGCGGGTCGATCGCTTCGACGCCAACATCGCCCACATCCTCGGCGGCACCCGCAAGGCGGGACTCACCTTCGCCCCGGAAGCCGGCACCCAGCGCCTGCGCGACATCGTCAACAAGGGGCTCAGCGACGAGGAATTGCTGCGCGGCATCCGCACGGCGATGGAGACCGGCTACCGCAAGATCAAGCTCTATTTCATGATCGGCCTGCCTGGCGAGGGCGACGAGGACGTGCTCGGCATCGCCGACACCTGCCGCTCGCTGCAGGAGCGCTGCCGCGATCTGGGCCGGCTGGAGCTGAACCTGACGATCAGCAACTTCACGCCCAAGCCCCACACGCCGTTTCAGTGGCACAGCGTCAGCACAGCCGAGTTTCAGCGGCGCCAGGAGTTGCTGCGCCGGGCCCTGCGCCCGTTGCGGGGCCTCAAGGTCAACTTCACCGATGTGCGCCTGTCGGCAGTCGAAGACTTCGTCGGCCGCAGCGATCGGCGCCTGGCGCCGGTGCTGGAGGCGGCCTGGCGGGCCGGGGCCGGGCTCGATGCCTGGTTCGAATCCGCGGAGCGCACCTACGCCGCCTGGACCGGCGCGATCGAGGCGGCGGGGCTGGGCGGCCGCTACCGCCTGCTGGAGATGGGGGGCTGGGGCAGCGCCGAAGCCCTCAGCGCTGGCGATCTGGCCGCCTTCTGCCGCCAGCCCCTGCCCTGGGACCACATCGATTCCGGTGTCGACAAAACCTGGCTGGCGGAGGATCTGCAGCGGGCCCTGGCGGCGACGGTGGTCGAGGACTGCTCCTTTGCCGGCTGCAGCAGCTGCGGCGTCTGCGGGCCTGAGCTGGGCCACAACGTGGTGATTCCGCCGCCGCCGCCACCACCGCCGATCCCGCCGCGCTCTCCGGCCAGTGAGCGGGTCAGCCGCCTGCGCTTCGGCTTCGCCAAGACCGGCTCCCTGGCCCTGATCAGCCATCTCGACACGGTGCGCCTGCTGGAGCGGGCCCTGCGCCGCAGCGGCCTGCCGGTGAGCTTCACCGGCGGCTTCCACCCGCTGCCGCGGCTGCAGCTGGCCCTGTCGTTGCCCCTGGGAGTGGAGGGGCTCGGCGAGTGGTTCGATCTGGAATTCACAGCGCCGTTGGAGCGACTGGATCTGGAGGTGGTGCGCCGCCAGCTGCAGGCCCAGTTGCCGGCGGAGTTCCCCCTGCTGTCGGTGGCGGCGGTGCCGGTGTTCGGTCCCAGCCTGTCCCAGGAATTGCTCAAGGCCCACTGGCGCTTTGAGCTCCGGCCTCTGCCGGCTGAGCCGTCAGCGGCGGGGGCGCAGGGCGTGTCGGCGCTGGACTGGGACGGCGCCGTGGCCGATCTGCTGGCGGCCGAGACCCTGGTCTGGAGCGACACCGACAAGAAGGGCCGACCGCGCCAGAGGGACTGTCGTCCCTGTCTGCTGCAGCTGGGCCGGCTGGCAGGCTCCGGAGATCCCGGCGTTGACGCTCCGGCCGAGCCCTGCATCCGCCTGGAACTCGAGGCCGCCATCGATCTGCAGGGTCGCAGCCTCAGACCCGAGCAGCTGCAGCACTGGCTGGCCGAGCGCCTGGCTCGCCCCCTGCAGCTGGGGCGGGTGGAGCGAAGAGCCCTTGTCTTGCGCCCGTGCTAAGTTGCCTCCAAGACGGATGACCTGAACGAGGGGATCTCCCCTGATCGGTCTCCGGCCAGACGCTTTCCCAAAAAAGGTTGCTTTTTAAGAGCTCCTTAAGCGGAAGCGCTTCCCTTGACACTGACTCTCCGTTCGGTCATCCCTGCATTGACCCGGGTCCGGGTGATTCCCGCTCCGCCCAATCGCTGACCGTACGCGTCGGATCCTGATAGCCCCGATCCCCTGATGGGATTGAGGGTCGGCCGGTCTTCCGCAACCGTCTTCCCCTGTCCGAGCAGGGTGTCGAGCCGCTGTAATTCCCGTCCACCGGGATCCCCCGCTCGCCGGGTGCTTCCGCCAGACAGGTCTTGTCCCGCCATCGGGCCGGTCCAGCGACGCTCTCCGCGGCCATCCTTCCTGCCTCCAGAGGCAGGGCTCACCGAGCCGAACAAGCTTTCTCCATGCCCCAGCAGATCGTCATCGCCGAGCAGTTGCGCATCGCCGCAGTGCTCACCGACGAGCGTGTCGATGAGCTGGTGGTGGCCCAGGGCCGCTACCAGATCGGCGACGTCTACCTCGGCACCGTCGAAAATGTGCTCCCCGGCATCGACGCCGCCTTCGTCAACATTGGCGAAAGCGAAAAGAACGGGTTCATTCACATCACCGATCTCGGCCCCCTGCGCCTGAAAAAAGGCGGCGCCGGCATCACCGAACTGCTCGAGCCCCGCCAGAAGGTGCTCGTCCAGGTGATGAAGGAGCCGACGGGCTCCAAGGGACCCAGGCTCACCGGCAATCTCACCCTGCCCGGTCGCTTCCTGGTGCTGCAGCCCCACGGCCAGGGGGTCAACATCTCGCGCCGCATCAACGGCGAGAACGAGCGCAACCGGCTGCGGGCCCTGGGTGTGCTGATCAAGCCTCCCGGTGCCGGTCTGCTGATTCGCACCGAAGCGGAGTCGGTCAGTGAAGATCTGCTGATCGATGATCTCGAGTCGCTGCTGCGCCAGTGGGAGGCCATCCAGCAGGCGGCTGAAACGGCCAGCCCGCCGGTGCTGCTCAACCGCGACGAGGATTTCATCCATCGCGTGCTGCGCGATTTCTACGGCCCCGAGCTGGTGCGGGTGGTGGTCGATGCCGCCGATGCCGTCGCCCGGGTCAAGGCCTATCTGGCGGCCGATCAGGTCAACGTGCTGGTGGAGGCGCACAGCGAGCCCACCGAGATTCTTGAGTTCTACAAGGTCAACGCCGCGATTCGCGATGCGCTCAAGCCCCGGGTGGAACTCCCCTCCGGCGGCTACGTGATCATCGAGCCCACCGAGGCGCTCACGGTCATCGACGTCAACTCGGGCTCTTTCACCCGCTCCGCCAATGCCCGGGAAACCGTGCTCTGGACCAACTGCGAGGCGGCGGTTGAAATTGC
>CALPMR020000135.1 GCA_943324725.2 Bordetella parapertussis
CACGTCCATGAAGCTCTGCTGACGCGATCCGAAGAGGAGGGGCGCTCAGTCTCCAACCTCTGCGCCTCTCTGCTGGAGAATTCATTATGCAATCCCGCCAGATTGGCGGCGACTGATGCAGCAGCCTAGCAGGAATTCCTGGGCATGCCCGCGCCTAAGCCCATGGACAAGAAGATTAAGAGCAACGGTCACTTTCGAGGAAATTAAAGGTCGATTCCGATCTTCTCTTTGCAGTTAAAACCACCGGTCTATTCAGCCGATAACAATAAGCGACATCACCAGAAAGGGCCTCGGGGACACCAACAACAGCGCTCCACCGACAGCCCATTCAGCATGGGCCTGTCCAGCCATCCCCAACGAGTCAACGATTCTTGAATGGAGCCGCGGACAGAAGGAGCCGCGGCCAACAACACCTTCCACAGCACTTCTCCTTCCACAGCACTTCTTTGGCGTCGCCCAGCCTGAGGACGAGCCGGCCAGAGGCACAAGCCACTGCGGCCAGATGACGGGATCGCCAAATTTTTTTGATGGATGTGCAGAAGTCAATGCATCCTACAAAACATGGGCAAGTAACACATCAAGGAATACTGTGGCGCCCATATCCGCTTCAACCCCAGGGGATGCCAGCAGGGATGTATGGTTTTGTGAAGGTTTCACTTCTGCTGTTCGGCACATTCTCGCTTGGTCAACGATTTTCCGGATTGCAGGGCTTCCGCCAGCTCCTGCCACTTGTCTGATTCTCCTGCAGGCCCTGATGATCTGGCAGATCCTGATTCTCCCGCAGGCAAAGCTGAACCGCTGCAGCTTGATCCGGCTGTCTTTCCCAGACGGGTTGAACTGCAGCTATCCACAGAGGCCCACGAGCTGCTGTTGAGGCTGGCAGCCGAGTGCGGCCGCTCCCCCGGCGAGTTCGCGGAACACTTGATCAGCCAGTCCCTGCAGGAGAGCTTTTTCCTCAAAGGGGGGCTTGGCGGCGAAGTTGACGATCAGGCCGATCAGGCCGCCCGCTCCTGAGCGATCAGCAACAGCTTCACCTGGCCTGCTGGCTGGTCTGGCGACTGCACCCCTTGCGGGCCCACCGATACGATTTCGGCCTCCACGCCATGGATGCTGCCGTCCTGGCTGCGAATCGCCAGCTGGCGTCGCCGTGGCTGGTCCGTCCCTGCCACCACCGCCTGCAACGCGACCACCAGGTCTTCGCCTGGCCCGGAGGAACCATCGGCCGCCTTCTCCGCCAGTCCGGCGCTGAAGGCGGCCGCGGGCATGCCCTGAATCGCCTCGCGGCTGAAGCCCACCAAGCTGCAGAAGCTGTCATTGGCCAACACCAGCCGCAGATCCGCATCCAGAGCGGCCAGGGCGAACAGGCTGTTGTCGAAAATGGCCGCCAGCGTGGCCAGCTGCTGGCGCGCCTGTTCTTCGAGCGCACGCAGTTCGGTGATGTCGGTGAGGGTGCCCACGACAACAGGGTCGCTGCCCTCCTGCACCACCTTGGCTGATTCCTGCACCCAGTGCTTGCGGCCATCCCGGCTCTGCAGCCGGTACGCCACCGACCAGGCTCCCTGCTGAACATTGCGGGCGGCCTGCACCAGGGCGCTGTCGGCGGGATCAATCGCGTCCTGCAGCAGCTGGGGCTGCTGACAGAGCTCGGCGGGTGTCCAGCCGGTGATCGCCCGAATGCGCTCACTGATGAACAGCAGCTTCTGCAGCGCGTGATCCTTCTTCCAGACAGCCACCTCCAGAGCGATGGTGAGGCAGGTGAACTCGCTCAATGCCGCCTCCGCCGCCCGGCGCAGGGCCACCAGTTCGGACACATCCGTCAGGGAGATGATCACCCCGAGGCACATGCCGCCTTGTTCCTGATAGGGCATGAACTGCACCAGGTAGGACACCTCCTCACTGCTGGCTTCGACGCTGCGGCGATGGCCGTTCTCGATGACAGCCATCAGGGTTTCACGCAGATCCGGCAAGGGCACGGTGGTGGGCACCCCGATCAGCGACTGGCCGATGTCGCTGGCGACGAGTCCGAACACCCGCACCGCCAGGGGAGAGAAACGCGTGATCCGCAGCTGGCGATCCAGGATCACCATGCCCTGGCTCAGGGAAGCCTGGATATTCTCCAGATCGTTGTTAGCTTGCTCGAGCTGATCACTGCGGCTACGCAGCTGCTGAAGGAGCGTGGCCAGTTCTTCGTTGGTGGCCTGGAGTTCCTCGTTGGAGGCCTCCAGCTCTTCATTCGACGCCTGCAGTTCCTCAGAGGAGGCCTGCAGTTCTTCCGAGGAAGCCTCCAGCTCCTCATTGGCCTGCTCCAGTTCAGTCAGGGAGTGGCGCAGGCTGTCCTGGTTGGCGAGCAGCTCCTGCTCCAGTCGCTCAATTTCCCGACCGAAGCTGTCATCCTGTGCGCCCCCTTCACTGGCAACGGCCCCGCCATCGATCGCCTGAGTCTCCTTGTGGAAGGACAGCAGGGTGAGCGTGGAATCTCCCACCGGCAGAGGCGAGGCCAGCAACCGGATCGGGCTGTCGATGTCATCGAGCTGCAAGGGCCCGCTTCTGGCCCGGCTGCACTCGGCACGCACCAACAGCAACAGCACTCGCGCCTCCGCCTGCAGCTCGGGGCGCAGGAAGGCAGCACCTTTGGCCGACATCCGGCCCTGGGGCAGCCGGCAGTAAGGACTGACATCACCGATCACCTCCACCAGCTCATAGGCCTGATCGAGCACCAGCGCCGGTGCACAGAGCTGGTGAACCAGCGCCTCCAACAGGGCGACGTGTTGCTCCGGCACGGTCGGTCGCTGCAGTGCTTTCCGGCCAGAGAGGCCGCTGGAGTTAGACAACGGCTGGGTGGACGGCAAGGTGAGCGGGGGCTGACGTCTGGCGGCCTCCTTGGTGCGCTGATAAAGGCGCTGGGCCGCATTGACGATGCTGAAACCGGGGCTGCGATTGCCGATGGCCTCGGAACTTCCCAGAAATAACAGACCGCCAGGCCGCAGGGCATAGGCAAACTGATCAAGCACCCGTTCCTGCACAGGTGGCGTGAAATAAATCAATGTGTAGCGGCAGGAGATCAGATCGAGATTGGGAAATGGGGGATCTTCGCAGATGTTGTGCCGGGCAAAGACAATGCAGCTGCGCAAGTCTTTGGCAACTTCAACCTCGCCGTTCTGTTCGGTGAGGAAGCGGCTGCGCAGCTCATCGGGAATCGCTGCGGCGGCCGAGATCGGATAGAGGCCACGGCGAGCAATTGCCAGGCTCTGCTCATCGAGATCAGTGGCGAAGATGCGCAGGTGCGTCGCCAGCTCCGCTGGATGGCCAAGCACCTCACTGACGAGCATGGCGATTGAATAGGCCTCCTCACCGCTGGCGCAGCCAGCAACCCAGACCCGCAGCCGCTGCGACGGAATCGATTCTCCCAACTGGCTGCGCAGCAGCACCCGCAGGGCCTCGAAAGCCTTGGGATCGCGGAAGAACGAGGTGACGCAGACCAGCAGGTTATGCACCAGGTCGCGGGCTTCGAGCCCCTGGGCACTGAGCAGGGGGATGTAGTCATTGAGGCTGCTGATGCCTTGAATCGCCATGCGGCGCTGCAACTGCCGGCGCAGGGTTGATTCCTTGTATTTGGAAAAATCAATACCACTGAGCTGCTTCAGTCTGGTTGTGAGGGTGTTGAGCAGCATCAACTCCGGTTCGGGTAACGGCCCACCCTCCCCAGTCCCCCCAGCCCGGATCAACTCACTCAGCCGTTCACCGATGTCAGCGGCCGCAAGCACGAGATCGGCGCCACCGAGGGCGATGGCCGCATTGGGCATGCCGTCGAACTTGGCCTCCTGAGGTGACTGGGCAATGGTGAGGCCACCGGCGGCCCAGACAGCCCGCATGCCCCGAGCTCCGTCGGAACCGGTGCCGGAGAGCACCACCGCGATCCCCTTCTCACCCCACTGCTCCGCCAGGGATTCAAACAGCAGATCGATGCAAGGGCTGGGGCCGAAGCGCGGCAGAGGTTCGCGAAGCCGCAGACGCCCCTCATCCAGCATCAGATCACGGTTGGGAGGACCGATCACGATCACCCCTGGCTCCAGGGCGGCACCATCAACGGCCGTGACCACCTTCAAGCTGGTGACCCGGGCGACGATATCGACCAACTGGCTGGGATGCTCGGGCGACAGATGCTGCGCAATGACGTAAGCGAAGTGACCGGGCAGCGTCAGATGACGGGCCAACTCCTGGATGGCATCCAGCCCCCCAGCGGACGCCCCGATCGCCACCACGTGGTCGAGCTGGGCCGAGGGCTTCAGCCTTGGCTTCTTACCGATTAACTTTGCCACCACGCGGCCTGAACTGGCAGTACGATTATACTAAACTGTTAAGCAAGCAGCAAAGAAAAGTGCAAATTTTTATCAAGAGCGCAAGGAGCGGCAAGGACCAGCCATTCCAATGCAAGGATCGTCAGATTAGCCAGCAATGACCGCCAGCGCGAAGTCCAGAGACACTTACTCAAAGGCTTTCGGCGCGGGCTCCAACCAGGCCGAGCTTTCTTCACCCATTCCAACAAGCTCATGAGCCCCGTCAATGAGAGCGTTAAAACAATAATTGCGAAGTCAGCTACATGGCCACATCGCGAAAGACTTCACCGCCATAGATTTCAGCCCAAGTTCTGTGCCATTGCGAAGCCCAATGGGATTTGAACATCATCCAGAAGCCGCAGCGCTTCACAATCCATTCAAGCAACATCTGAGACTTATTGAGGCCAATCCTGCCATTGATCATGCGGGCAGTGAAGCCACGCTCCAGAGAGTGATCAACGGCCTCCATGCCGAAAAGACCGACTGGCATTACGGCTGCAACCTCTCGATCGGCTCCCTGGGGATGGAAGCAGCGATCGGCCTGTCTGTCGCCGCCGTTGTCGACACTCACCACCAACCCACAGTGCTGCTTGGCTATGACGGCGAAGCGATTCTTCAGCACGGTGAAGGCACCTGGCAATTGCACTCCGGCGACTGCATCATAGTCTCAGGCCAGAATACAAATCACAACCAGAGCATCACCTGGATTGGCAATCATTACAGTATTGTCGCCTTCCGCCTGGATCGTCAACGCCTTCTCCAGACAGTGAAGCGGATGGGGGTCGGCACCGCAGCAGCGATGGCTGACAGCCTGCCCCTGGACCACGTTGTGCACTTGTCACCATCAGCCAGCCGAGAGCAGATTGCGCTGCATACGATGATGCGCGAGGCAATCGAAAAGGCGAATCAGCTATTGAACATCAACCCAATTCTGCTGGAAAAACTGCAAATAGACGACCAGATCTATCGACTTTTAGCTGTAATTCTGGTGCCTGATCTGGCAGAGGAGAGCCCCTTTGATCGCGTCCGACTCAGGGAGCGCCAGGGACGCGATGCTTTTGATGATCTGCTTGATTATATCAAGATCAATCTCGATCAACCACTCAACCTGACCTTGCTGGAATCCCGCAGCCACTATTCGCGCCGCGCCCTGCAATATGCCTTCCGAGAGCGTCTGGGCTGTACGGCCACCCAATGGATTCGCAGCCAACGGCTGGATCTGGCTCGGAAGCTGCTGGAACATCCCCGAACAGAAGACACTGTCGCCAGCATCGCCATGGCCAGTGGCTATCGCTCGCTCAGCCTGTTCAGCGTCGATTTCCAGCAGCGTTTTCACCTCAAGCCTTCGGATCTGTTGCGAGAGGCCCGGAGCTCAAGGGCTCAGGAGCACCGGCCTGCCGACCCAGCAGCTCCATCACCTCTTGGTCCTGGAGCTGCTCAAAGTGTTGATACCAGAGCCCCACAGCCCTGAGGTTGTCCACCAGAGCCAGCACCTCGAATCGATCCACCAGGGACTCCAGCTCGCTCGCCACACAGCGATCGACCACCGGCACCGCCAGCGCCAGAGAAGCCGGCGCCAGACTGCGCAACGACAGCAAGGCGGCCTTCACGGTCATGCCGGTGGCAATGCCGTCATCGACCACGATCAAGTGGCGATGGCGCAGCTGGTCGTCCTCGGGATCGCCGAACAAGCGGCGGCGGCGCTCCAGCTCCTGCAGCTCGCCCTCAAGCCAGCCCTGCTGCTGGGCCGCCTGCGCCCGTCGCCTGGCCGCATCGCCATTGCGCCACACCACCACACCATGGGCAGCCACGGCACCGATGGCCAGCTCCGGCCAAGCCGGATCGGCAATCTTGCGCACCGACCAGGTGGCCAATGGCAACTGCAACAGCGAAGCCATGGACGCCGCCACCGCCACCCCACCGCGCGGCAGGGCCAGCAGCAGGGTGTCCGCGTCACGGCCGCACCAATCAGCACAGGCCTTGGCCAGGGCCAGACCTGCCTGTTGGCGGTTGAGCCAGAGGGGCGGTTGAACGGACATGAAGAGCTGGGAGGGAAAGGACAGAGCGTCAGTCCCCGGCGGGACTGAGATGGTGCAGAAACCAATCCCGGGCCAGGGTTGCGGCCTGGCGCAGGGTGCCAGGTTCTTCAAACAGGTGACTGGCACCAGGCACGACCAACAGGGCATGGGGAGCACGGAGCCTGGCAGCAACCAGGCGGTTGAGCCGGAGGACATCAACGTCCAGTCCACCGACAATCAACAGGGTCGGGCACGACACGGCCCCGACCACCTCGATCGCCAGGTCGGCTCGCCCGCCGCGGCAGACCACAGCAGCCACCAGCTCTGGCCGCGCGACGGCCGCATGAATCGCGGCGGCTGCGCCGGTGCTGGCACCGAACAGCCCCAGGGGCAGGGCAGCCAGATCCTGACGCTGCGTGAGACAGTCAATGACGCCGATCAAACGCTGGCTCAGCAAGGGGATGTCGAAGCGCAGCGCCTGATCCAGGCGATCGCGCTGCTCCTCCTCAGGGCTGAGCAGGTCGAACAGGAGAGTGCCCAGACCGGCCTCCAGCAACACGTCGGCGACGGTGCGATTGCGTTGGCTGAAGCGGCTGCTGCCACTGCCGTGGACAAACAAGACGAGGGCAGAGGGGGCTGGCGGCAGCGTCAGCAGAGCAGGCAACTGCGCGTCATTCGTCGGCAGAATCAGGTGATGCTCGCCGGTGCTGATGGAGTTCATGACGACCCATTGCCTCCCGATTGCGCCTGCTTCACTATCTTGATCGGTTCAGGACTGAGTGATGCCAACACGAGGAAGCTTGCATCAAATCCGCTGAAACTGTGACGAGTGCGCATGGCACTGGATAGTTTGAAATGTCACCAGTCGTCAATGCCAAACATCATGTCACTGATCAAATGGGAGCCACTCAATGAGATTGAAAATCTGCTTGGCCGAGCCTTGAGCTGGCCGACGACCCGGTCACAGCCATTGCTCGGCGTGGGGGACTGGAATCCCCGCGTAGACATCAGCGAAAGCGATGGCACCTATCTGATCAAGGCTGACATCCCTGGCGTATCCAAGGATGCAATCAAAGTCTCAATGGATAACGGCATGCTGACGATTGAAGGGGAACGCAAACAAGAGAAGGAAGAGGAAAACAAACGCTTCCACCGCATTGAACGCTTCTACGGCAGCTTTACCCGCAGTTTCACTCTGCCGGAGGATGCTGACCCGACGGCGATCAAGGCCGCTGCGCAGGATGGCCAGCTCACCGTCACCATCCCCAGGAAGGAAAGCACGACAGCGGCCACGGCCGTTCAGGTGCCGGTGGAATGAACAGATCAGCTCCAGCAAGCAGCCGGGCAGAACCATGGTCAGCCACAGACTCTGAAGGTTGACCAGCCAGGAGGATTTCAGGCGCTGAATCAAGCCCGTGGCTTCCATGGCAAGCCATGGGCATCAACGACAAGCCACGGGCGACAACCGTCGACGCAATTGCTGAAGAGCCTTGTGCTCAATCCGTTGAACTCTGGCCTTGCTGATCCCAAGCTGTTCAGC
>CALPMR020000136.1 GCA_943324725.2 Bordetella parapertussis
GACCAGACTGAACCGGCAGGCGGCGATCCCGATCCCGTGACGGCAGACGAGCCTGGCGGCGAAGTCACTGCCCCTGAAGACGACATTCAAGCCAGCCTTTATACAAGTCACGCCGTCAAAGCTGACCACAATATTGATGAAGGAAAGCCCGATGACGAGTCAAAATCAGGTCCTGCCAATCGAAGCCATGAGGCCAGCAATTCTTTCGACGATATCGATTCACTCGATAGCACCGACCTAGGCGAGGTCGCCCAGCTCGATGATGTGACCAATGTCGACGCTTTTGCCAGTCTCGATGGAGGGACAGATCTGGATACTGAAACAGATCTGGACATTGAGGCAGACCTCGATGTTGTGGCAGATCTGGATGCTGCAGCCGGCATCGATGACGACTCTGAGTATGGCGATGACGACGACGACCTGATCGTCGATGACGAAAGCGCCGATGACGAGCTCGAAGGCGACTTGAGTGGCGAGGACGAGCAAACCAGCTTCCTGCCGATTGCGGTGGTGGGCCTTGGCGTTCAGGACCACGGCAGTCCGGCGGAACTGAAGCCCCTGGCCAGCGCCGAGTTACCGGCGAGCGTCTACATGCTGGTCGACAAGACCGTGGAACTGCAGGCCAGAGCCCTGAGCGACATCGCCGAACTCGGCCGGCTACCGCCCGAGGAGCACGATCGTCGCGCCCTGGTGGTGTTCACCAATCCACGCCAGGCCAAGCGGCTCTGCGGACGCACCCAACGGGTGATCAAGCTGCCGGATACGCGCGTGATCGAGCGCACCGCCCCCTATCTGCTCGCCCAGGGGATCAGCCGGGTGGTGATTGAAGGAGCCCTTTACTCATTGCCGGGCAGTTGATCGCGGCGGCTGGGGGCCAGCAGGGCCACGCTGCTGCCGCCGCTGATCACCCCCAGCACGACAGCCACACCGACCAGGAAACCGCTCGGCAGCGGTGCCGTGCGCCCCAGGCCCAGGTTGAGAGTGGGGCGATCCTCAAGATTCTGGGCACCGAGGCAGAGCAGCAGCAGCAGCAGGCTGCCGCCCCCGAGGCTGCCCAGCAGGAGGCGCAGACGCAACAACATGGTGTTGGGAGGGTTGGCCGCGATCAGGCGAGCCCAGGGGAACCACCTCACTCTGCCGCCTGCCGGTGCAACAGGGCATAGAGATCCCGCTTGCCATGGCCACTGCTCTGGGCCAGATGGCGGGCTGCTTCCAGGTTGCTGAGGCCACCGGCCACCAGCTCCGCCAACTGCTGCCGCAGGCTCGGCTCATCCCAGATCGGCGCCTCAGCCGGACTGGCTCCCCCCAGCACCAGGGTGCATTCGCCCAGGGGAGGCGTGCGGCGGAAATGCTCCAGGGCCGCCAGCACCGTGGGCCCAACCTGTTGCTCATGGCGCTTGGTCAGCTCCCGGGCCACCTGCAAGGGCCGGTCGCCCAGCACCGCCTGCAGATCCTCCAGCAGCGCCAGCAACCGATGCGGGGATTCGTAGAGCACGATCGTGCGGGGTTCCGAGGCCAGATCGGCGAGCTGCTGACGCCGCGCCGCTGGCTTCGAAGCCAGAAACCCTTCGAAGCAGAACCGGCCTGTGGGCAGGCCACTGCTCACCAGGGCCGTCGTCAGCGCCGAGGGTCCCGGGATGCAGATCACCGGATGGCCGGCCCGGCGGGCGGCCGCCACCAGCTCTTCGCCTGGATCGGAGATGCCAGGCAGCCCCGCATCACTGATCAGCGCGATCGCCTCGCCGTCGACCAAGGCCTGCAACAGCTGCGGGATGCGGCCGTTCTGATTGTGGGCATGAAAGCTGATCAGCCGGCGCGAGGTGATGGCCAGCCGCTGCAGCAGCAGGCCGCTGTGGCGGGTGTCCTCACAGGCGATGCGATCCACTGCCGCCAGCACCCGCCGGGCCCGGGGCGAGAGATCGTCAAGATTGCCGATCGGCGTGCCGACCAGATACAACACTCCAGCGGTCGGCTCTCCTGCCGGCAGAATCGCCGTGGCGCTGGGGATCTGAACCGGCGGTTCCTGCACAATGCTGTGGTGATGGCTGTCCTGCTCGAATCATGATGCCGGCTCTCCCCGCCTTACCTGCTGGCATCGCCCCGGAGCAGCTGCTGGCGGAGCTGCGGCGGCTCAGCTGGGGGGCTGCCGACATCCTGCGCAGCTATGCCCGCGGCGAAACCCCTCCCTATGGCTTTGCACCGCAGTTGAGTGTGGAAGATGGCGGCTCGGGGCCGGTGTCAGCCGCTGATCTGGCGGTGAACCAGTGGCTGCTGGAGGGCCTGAGCCAGGCCTTCCCGGCGGCCGCCTGGAGCCTGCTCAGTGAGGAAACCGCTCAGGAGCAGCTGGTGGCGGGACAGCCGCTGGACGCCGAGTGGCTCTGGATCCTCGATCCCCTCGATGGCACCAAGGACTTTCTGCAGGGCACCGGCGAATACGCGGTCCATCTGGCCCTGGTGCGGGGCAGGCGGCCGGTGCTGGGGGTGGTGCTGTTGCCCGAGCTGGAGGAGTTGTGGTTCGGCCTGGTGGGAGAGGGCGGCGGGGCTGGCGAAGCCTGGCGGGAGAACCGGGCCGGCGAACGCTTCGCAGCGGCGTTGAGCCAGCGCCGAACCCTGCCTGAGCTGGTGCTGGTGGCCAGCCGCAACCATCGCGATCGGCGCCTCGAACAGTTGCTGGCGGCCCTGCCTCTGGCCGATCGCCGCTCGATGGGGAGCGTCGGTGGCAAGGTGGCCACGATCCTGCGGGGTGAGAGTGATCTCTACATCTCGCTCTCGGGCCATACGGCCCCGAAGGACTGGGATCTGGCGGCACCCGAGGCGGTGCTGCTGGCCGCCGGTGGAGCCATCAGCCATGCCGATGGCCGGCCGCTCAGCTACAACGACGGCGATAGCCGCCAGGCCGGTTGTCTGATCGCCAGCCATGGGCCTGCACATCGCGAACTCTGCGAGCGGGCCAACGAGGCCATGGCGGCAATTGATCCAGACTTTGCCGTCTGAGGGGAGCAGGAGCGGCCTATTGCGGCCCCGGACACCAGGCCTGGGCCTGGGGCACAATGATTGTGGTGACGGCGATGTTCAGAGGCGACGGGCCAGCCGTGGTGTAAGTCACCACAATCCGGCTCGGGTCGCCGACCTGGCTGATGGTGCGGGTGATGGTGAGGGCAGCAATGGACGACGGGATCGCCACACCGGCCGGGGCATCCGGGGCCCAGACCAGAGTGGTGGAGGGTGCGAAAGTGGAAGCCTCCTCGGTCAACATTTTCTCGGCCACGCTGTTGCCGGTGCAGGCGCTGACAAAACCCGGCTCAGAGGCCGTGCGGTACGCCAGACAGTCACCGGTGCTGCCGTCAGTCGAAGCACAGGCATAATCCATGGCCGCGTCGCGCAACGTCTCAATATCTTCGTTGATTCTGGTGTAGATTGAGTCCACCAGATTGCCATTACGCACAGCCACCTGGGCGTTGGTGGTGATACGGGTGACCCAGGCAATGCTGAGCAGGATGAACACAAGAGACAGCATCAACTCGACCAGGCTGAAGCTGGAATCACCAGAATGTGGTCTGGCTCGATGATCGCCAGGATTTGGGTGATGGGGCTCCGGAGGATGATGCATCTCAGGGCAGCGGTTGAGGCACCGCATAGCGACCATCGGTGAACATCAGTTCCTCCACACTGCTCATCGTGACTGTTTTTTGGGTAGGGCTGGTGCCAGCTTTGACGGTGCAGGAAGTCTGGGAACACCCTGCTTCGAATGTGAAGGTCGCCTGCGTGCCCGGAAAATAAACGCTGTCATCCCCATCACCTCCCGAGATCACGGTACTGGTGGCCGAGGAGACGGTGGCTTCAGTCCAGGGAAAGAAGATGTCGTCACCACCGCCGCCGGAGAGGGTGTCGCTGCCATTGCGGCCCACCAGGATGTCGGCCAGAATCCCACCGGTGAGGCTGTCATTGCCGGCGCTGCCGTACAGCACGTCCTTGCCGCCACCGCCGCTGACCGTGGCCGAAGCGGTTCGGCCGGGGTCGATGGCCTGATCAGAGCTGGATCCGGTGATGTTGTCGCCGCCGCCCCTGCCGCAGACGAGAGTGTTGGCGCCGACCTGAGCCGCCGTGATCGTGTCGGCGCTGGTGGTGCCCGCAACCATGCCAGTGGTGGTGGTGCAGCTGGTGAGAGTGCAGACCTCATCGCAGCCCGAATAGGGAGTGGGATAGATCAGGGGCTGATTGGTATGGGAGCTGCCACCGGCCTGGGCCAGGTAGCTGGATGGACTGCCCATCGAAACGGCCAGACCATCGAGCGCCAGCAGGAAGCTGACCGATTTGCTGTCCGCATGCGGCACAGAAAATCCTCCATCCTGGGCCGAAGCCGTGAGGTTGTCGACGATCACATTGCGAGAATCGGCTGGAGATGTCGGGGCCGCGTAGGTGCCATCTATGGTGATGCTGGGCCCGCAACGGGTCAGAAGGTTGGCGCCATTCCAGTCATCGGGGGAGCCGTAATCGGCGCCGCTGATCGAGCTTCTTACCTTGACCCCGTAGATCACGGGTTCCAGGCCGTCGGGCATCTTCAGAGCGAGTCGGAATTCATCGGCCGTGAGTCCACAACTGGTCAGATCAAGATTGTCGGAACTGGTGATCACACCCTCGCTGTGGGCGATCTCCGACTCAATCAGACTGGTGGCCCTCGAGGCGGACTCCCGTTGACGCTGCAGCGATTCACTCACTGCCAGGGAGCGAACATGAAACAACAGCGCATCGCCGGCGACCGCAATCACAAACAGACCGGCCACTGCCGCCACCAGCAATTCCACCAGACTGAAGCCCTGCCCCCCCCTTCGCCAGGAGTGCTGCCTGATCCATGGCCAGAGCGTGATCTGCTTCATCGTTACATCCCCGCGTAGCTACAAGTGTCAGAGCCACTCCTGACCCGGCCGACACGGATCAACCCCAGCGGCCGCGTGACCCGCACGCAGCGACTGCTCCCCTCCAGGCTGATCTGCACTTCCATGCCATTGGGACTCAGACCGCGAAAGTTGAACAACAACGGGCTGGTGGTGCTACCCAGCAGGGTCAAGGTCAAGCTGCCGGTGCCATTCTCAAGATTGCGCAGCCGCAGCACCCGATCGCGGGGCTGACTGGCGGTGGAGCCGCAGACATCATTGCTGATGCCGGCCTCGTTGATGGAGGCATTGAACGTGGCCTGGCCAGGGTTGATGCCGATAGCGCAGGGGGCCGATTGCTGCATGGCCAGCCGGCGATGCTCATCCAGCCAACCCACAAGCCGAGCGGTGATCGACTGCAACCGATAATCCCGGACCTGCTGGCTGTAACGGGGAACGGCGACGGCCAGCAGGATGCCGATGATGGCCACCACCATGATCAGTTCGGTGATGGTGAAGGCTGCCTGGGAACGCCATGCCGGGCGGCGTAGCTGATGGCAGAAGAGCATGGCCATCAGTTCGACACCTCTCGCCAGCTGGTGATGCCAGTGGCAGCATATTCAAACTTGTAGGGCATTGTCTCAGAGAAGCCAGTACCAAATTGATCGTCAATACCTGTAGCCATGCCCACTGGCACGTTGAGGGTGGCCGGACTGCCATCTTTAGCCTTGTAATAGAGCAGCCAGTAGGCACCACTCTGAGTGGTGTTATCAAGATCGGAATAGGAGCAGGGAAAGTTAAAGTAACCCTCAATGGTTGAGCCATGAATTTCCAGACGCGTTGACTTTGTGTAGTTTGTGGTAGTTCCACTGGGATCAAACCAGGTACGACAGGCCACCATCGGATCGACGTTCTCTCCTGTCGCGTTGGCTTGGGTTGGAGGCACTCCCAGATAGGACACCAGGTCTTCACGCTTGCTGCCAGCGGGCACGTTGGCGATGGCATCAGCCCGGGTTGTGTACTCACCGCGGGCATAGAGGCCCGAAGTATCCATCACATGGAATTGGCGATCCGAACCCATCGCGTCGCCGCTGACGTTCTTATCACAAACCGAGGCACCCACCGTACTGGCCTTGTCGCAGGTGACCCAGATGCGCACATACTTGTTACTGCCATTCAGTCCATAAATAACCAGATTGTTGTATTCGCCTGAGTGGAATGCGATGCGCCAGACGGCACAGTCAGTCATCCCAGCCGCCACCTCACAGATCCTGGTCTTGGCCGCCGTGCCAGTACCGGCCACATCCGCCCCCATCGGGTCACAGGTTGAGGTCTTCATGTTGTTGATGCATTGGTAATTCATGCCGGCCACAATTACGCTATCGTCATAGATGGTCCAGCCCAGCCCCTGGTTATTGGCCGCTGTTTTCGTGCAGGCCGAGGGAGTCGATTTGACACATTCAATCTCCTCGTTAAGGCTGCTCGGCATCGTCGGGAACGCTGGGAATATCCGGGTTGAACCCTTGCCGCCGATGAGCTGCAGATTGGTGGTCACGGCCGTATTGGAGAGGCTCACGGCAGTTTTGAGAGCGGCGCTGTTCATCGCCAGGGTGGAGCTGCAGTCGGTGTAGGGGCTGACGGCCCCTTTCCACAGGCAGGTGGCGTTGCCATTCACCGTGTCGTCGTAGAGCCGCATGTAGCTGGCAGCGAGACCAGCCAGATAATTCCCCTTGGCACCCACAGCACCACCGCAGGGCTTGGTGGCAATCCACACCTGGGTCTCGACGATGGAATTGGCCCTGCCGTTGGGGGACCAGCCGCGCATGCGGATCGTTGCCGGTCCCCCCAGCCGGGTCGGATCGCCACTGAAGTCGTAGCTGATCAACTCGTAGCGGCCCGTATTGGCGCCGGCCACCGTGTTGGCCGTAAGCGTGGCCGGGGGCTCGGTCTTGAGTCGGATGTTCGCCGGGGCCGGCGAGGTGCCCTCACCACAGACCGTCGTGGGCAGGGGGCTCTTCCAGACGCCGGGGGCGGCCGTGGCGGGAGTCCAGCCGGCGGCCACATCGCGCACCAGCAGGTGGGGATACTTCTGATTCAGCTCCTTGAGCAGTTGGGCGGTGCCGGCCTGGGCCGCTTCCAGGGCCTGGCGGTGATCGCCCTGGCGCGCCGAGCCCACCAGGCCTCCCGAGGCCCGGTACAGCACGCCCATGGTGCCGGCCGCCAGGATCAGGGCGATCACGACGACAACGGCCAGAGAGAATCCCTGTTCAGCCTCTGGTAGGGGCTGGCGTGAAGATCGGGTGAGTTTCATCGCCGGACGCCGTTACAACGTTGCCGGGACCTGGCAACAACACAGCCGCCCAGACCCTGAGGCCAGCCTGAGCCGACTAAACGCCGGTGGGAACCGGAGCGAACTCGCGCTGGTCAACCCAACTGCCCGTGCCGTCGTTGCATTCAACGGCGTTGGACTCTGCCGCAGCTGTCCGTGCTGCTCCCGTTGCAGTTGAAGCGGTTGATCCCGATCGTTTTGGGGCAAAATGGATGCAGGATGTGTCATCGCTTCCAGAGATTCCTTCCTCTTCCCTTCAGCTTAATGAGATTGCCCAAGGGCGACTCAGCGCCAGGGTCAGACCGCAACATCCCTGGGCAAGCCGCGCAACGGCATGGCACTTCAGGTTCCGGCTGGGCCCAGGGCGCACGGCGAGAGGGAGCCGGCCGCGGCTGTCGATCGCACCGAGCCACAGCGTCATCGGATCGCCGGCAGTCATCCCAGCGTTGAACTTCACAACCCGGGCTGCTGACAGCCGGGAGTGCTGGATCAGTGCCTGCCTGACTGAGGTGGCTGCCGCTGCACACCAACCCATCGAGGTGCAGCCGTTGAAGCTGGGACACGCTCACACCACCCACCGCACAAGGGGAAGCGTGACAACGGCGCGCAGGATTGATCCAGAGGCTGCTCCGGGATCAACGGGCCAAGCA
>CALPMR020000137.1 GCA_943324725.2 Bordetella parapertussis
GCTGTGGAAGCCATTGTGGCCGCCGTGGGCCGTGATCAACGTGTTCAGCCAAGGGCAGTCGTGCTGACGGGCCGCCGCCGCCAGTTGCTTGGTGGCAGCCACCGGCACCCAGGGATCGTCGGCGGCATGGATCAGCAGGATCGGGGGCATGGCCGCCCCAGCCCGAACCGCCGCCAGCAGGGGCTGCAGCGGACTGGCGGCCTCGTAGTAGGCCTCGACGGAGGCGAATCCCCAGCGCGGCGCCGTGATGCGTGCATCAAAGGCCCGCAGGGTCCGCACCCTTGCCGCCCCGCTCAGGGCGCTGCGCTCCTCCGGCAGGACGCCGCGGGGATCGGCCAGGGTCAGCTGTCGTAGCCGCCGCAGCACCCAGCGCCGATAGATGCGGTTGCGCGGTCGATCGAACTGTTCGCTGCAGCGGATCAGATCGAGAGGACTGCTGACGCAGACCAGACCGTCGAGCGGCGGCGCTGCTTCGGTCCCCGCCAGAAGCCCATTGAGCAGCATCGTGCCGCCCAGGGAGAGGCCGACGCCGTACAGGGGAAGGGGGCCGCCGGACGAACCGGCCTGGACCGCCAGTTGATCAGCCAGCTGGCGCGCCCGCATCAGGGCCGGCAGCAGATCGCGGTTGCAGAGGGCCGCATAGGTTCCGGAGGCCAGGGGGCGACCGGCGCCGGCGCCACGCATGTTGAGGCGCAGCACGGCGAAACCGGCCCCGACGAGATGGTCGGCCAGCCGCCGGGCGCCCCGGCCCTCGCTGCAGCCCCCCAGCCCTGGCACAACAACCACCAGGCCCGCCAGCCGTTGCCCTGGAGGGCAGGCGTAGCGGGCCAGCAGTGCTTCGCCGCCGCCCAGGTCGATGGTGATCGAGGAGGAGAGATCCTCCGGCAGCCGCTGGGGACGGATGGTGTCCCGCAGCGTCTGCAGATCAGGGCCCCACCAAGGCAGCCGCTGCGGCGGCAAGGTGGCCGGCGGGTCAGGGAGATGGTCGTTCAACAGCAGGGAATAGGCGCTGGGAATTCTCTGCAGATCCTGATCGCAGCCCGTCCTTCAGACCGCCACCTTCTGCTTCTCTTTGTCCTTCTTGGCCACCACCTTGCCGACGCCCATGCTGCGCAGCTCGCTCAGCAGGCCGTTGAGCACCGCCTTGGCGTCGCCGAAGACCATGGCGGTCTGGGGCAGCTCGAACAGGGCATTGGCGATGCCGGCGTAGCCAGCACCGAGGCTGCGCTTGACCACGAACACCTGGCGGGCCTGATCGACCTCGAGCACGGGCATGCCGTACAGGGGGCTGGTCGGATCGCTCTTGGCATCGGGGTTGACCACATCATTGGCCCCCAGCACGATCACCACATCGGTGCGAGGGAACTCGGGGTTGATCAGGTCCATCTCGATCAGCTGCTCATAGGGCACATCCGCCTCGGCCAGCAGCACATTCATGTGGCCGGGCATGCGGCCCGCCACCGGGTGAATGGCATAGCTCACCTCGACGCCATGGGCTTCAAGCAACTTGGAGAGTTCGCGCAGGGCGTGCTGGGCCTGGGCCACCGCCAGGCCGTAACCGGGCACGAACACCACCCGCTCCGCCTGCTCGAGAGCCATGGCGCACTCCTCGGGGCTGCAGCTGGTGATGCGGGTGTAGCCCGCCTCGCTGCCACCACCACCGACCGCACTGCCGCCACTGGCCCCAAGGGCGCCACCGAAGAGCACGCTCAGCAGCGAGCGGTTCATCGCCGTGCACATCACCTGGGTGAGGATCAGGCCGGCCGAGCCGACCATGGCGCCGGCCACGATCAGCAGCTGGCTGCCCACCACGAAACCGGCGGCCGCCGCGGCCACCCCGGAATAGGAGTTGAGCAGTGAAATCACCACCGGCATGTCGGCACCGCCGATCGGCAGGGTGACGCCCACCCCCAGCAGGCTGGAGCCGATCACCAGCAGCCACAGGGGCAGACCGGTGGGATCGCCCGGCAGCAGCACCGCTCCGACCAGGGAGAGCACGGCCAGGGCGATGTTGACGACATGGCGCACCGAACTCTGGGTCCAGGAAGGGGTCTCCAGCCAGCCCTGCAGCTTGGCCATGGCCACGATCGATCCCGTGAAGGTGATCGAGCCGACAAACACGGAAATGGCGATCGACACCAGCGCCACCATGTCGGCGGCGGCGGAATCGAACAGGGCCACACCCACGGCCACCAGCAGCGAGGCCAGCCCGCCGCAACCGTTGAACAGGGCCACCACCTCGGGCATGGCGGTCATCGGCACCCGGCGCGCTGTCACCAGACCGGCCAGGCCACCGGCGGCACTGCCGGCGGCAATCCAAAGCCAGGCCAGGGGACCGGGCTGGATCTCGATCAGCAGACCGAGCACCGCCAGCCCCATCGCCACCGCGGCCAGCTGGTTGGCACCCCGGGCCGAGCGCACCTTGGAGAGGCCCTTGATTCCCAGCGCCAGCAGCAGCACCGCCACCAGATCGATGGCGTCAGTCAGCAGATCCATGGACAGAAAAGGACTGGTCATCAGGTGTCTCCTTTGCGGCGGAACATGGCGAGCATGCGGTCGGTGATCAGGAAGCCACCGACGACGTTGTAAAGCGCGAAGCCCAGGGACAGGGCCGCGATCAGCAGCAGGGCCTGGTTGTCGCCGGCCTTCTGAATCAGGGTGAGCGAAGCCAGCACCGTGATGCCGCTGATCGCGTTGGCCCCCGACATCAGCGGGGTGTGCAGGGTGGGGGGCACCTTGCCGATCAATTCAAGGCCAAGGAGGCTGCCGAGCAGCAACACCCAGAGGGCCTGGGAGAGAACACTCATCGCGAAGTTCCGTTGGGATAGACGACATCGTCACGGCGGCAGAGGCTGCCATGGGTGAGCAGGCAGCCCTCGAGGATGGGGTCCTGCGGATCAAGCTGCAGGGCGCCATCGCCGAGCACATGCTCAATCAGGGCCGCCACATTGCGGGCATAGAGGGCGCTGGCGTGGTTGGGCACGCTGCTGGGCAGGGCATCGGCGCCGATCAGCAGCACGCCCTTGCGCTCCACCGTCTGGCCGGCGACCGTGCCGAAGCAGTTGCCCCCCTGGGCCACCGCCAGATCCACCACGACCGAGCCGGGCCGCATGCCGTCGAGCATGACGTCGCTGATCAGGCGTGGGGCCGTCCGACCCGGCACCAGGGCGGTGCAGATGACCATGTCGGCCAGGGCCAGTTGCTCGGTGAGTTGCTGGCGCTGGGCCTCGAGGAAGGCCTCGCTGGCCTGCTTGGCATAGCCACCCTGCTCGGCGGGTTTTTCCTCGATCTCGGGCGGGTCGATGAAGCGACCACCGAGGGATTCCACCTGTTCCTTGACGGCGGGCCGGACGTCGGAGACGTAGACCACCCCGCCCAGCCGCTTGGCCGTGGCGACGGCCTGCAGCCCGGCCACGCCCGCCCCCAGCACCAGCACCCGGGAGGGCTGAATCGTGCCGGCAGCCGTCATCAGCATCGGCACATAGCGATCGAGGGCCGCCGCCGCCAGCAGCACCGCCTTGTAGCCGGCGATGTTGGCCTGGGAGGAGAGCACATCCATCGACTGGGCCCGGCTGATGCGGGGCAACAGTTCCAGGGCGATGGCGGAGGTCTGGCGCCGATTGAGGGTCTCAGTCAGGTGGCTGGCGCCGTAGGGGGCCAGCAGACCGACCAGCAGCGAGCCCTCACGCAGGCGGTCAAGGGTTTCGGTGGGCGGCGGATTCACGCACAACACCGCATCGGCCTCGCTCCAGGGCAGCTCCGCCGCCGGCCGCAGCTCAGCGCCGACAGCGGCGAAGTCGTCATCGAGGAAGCCAGCCGCCAGGCCGGCACCGCATTCCACCTTCAGGGACACGCCCTTGTTCATCAGCCGTTTCACCGTTTCCGGTGTGGCGGCAACCCGCTTCTCTCCGGGAGAAAGCTCCCGGGGTACCAGCATCGTCAGCAACGGCCTTCATCCGCAAACTCTCTCCATTAGAAGAAGCCGAGCTGGTCAAACAAGCCAAAGCGCCGCGTATGTGCTGACTCGCCCACCTGCGCCAGGCGTCCGGCTCCGAGGGGGCCGCCCTGGACAATGCGCAAATTTTCTGAAGCGCGCCGGATCACTGGCGATCGCTGGCTAGCGATGAGGCTTGTGTGATCTCTGTTGATCGATGGCCCTCTCCGCCCTTGAATGTCCCGACGGCGTCTGCCACAGCCACCATGGCGGCCATGCCGTGGCGCGCGAAGAGGTGGAGCGCAACCTCTCGGCCCATGGCAGTGACTGGTGTGAGCGCCTGGCGGAGCGCATCTATGAGATCTCGGTGGACAGCTTCTGCCAGACCGTGATGCCGGACCTGCACCAGCAGGGCTGGCAGCGGCGCCATCTGGACTGGGAGTTCAAGCTCTCGGCCGAACCGGCGGAAGTGGAGCGCACCGTGGTGGACGGCACCATCAATGCGATGGAGAGCTTTCTGCGCAGCAGTGAGGTGCAGCGCCTGTTCGTCAAGGAGCTGGTGCAAGGCACCATCGCCGAGGCCAGCGACAACGCCCTGCGGGGCAAGGGTATCCGCTATCTGATCGAGCAGGAGCTGATGACCTTTCTGGCCGACAACCGGGAGGATCTGCTCGACCGCATGGCCCAGCGGCTGCTCGAGGACGCCGGCGGTGACGTCCAGAGGGCCCATCGCTGCGCCGTGGACGATCTATTGGAAGTGGAGCACCTGCTGATCAATCACGCCGAGGCCGTGGGCTGAGCGGCGATGCAAGGGTGATGGCAGCCCCTGCTCTGAACCCTGCTGTTCGCAACGCCTGCAGCAGCTTCAGAACAGGGGCTCCAATTCCTGCTCCAGACAATCGGCCTGGGACAGGTCACCGAGGTGCCGCAGCAGGCGCATCCTCAGGATCATCGGGTCAATGTCACAGTCCTGCTGCCAGCAGCGCTCCAGATGGCAGCGCGGCTCGGGGATCGGGTCATGGGTTCGGGCCATGGCGGTGGCGGGGCCGGGGTCCCGGAGAGGGGGGTATGGCCGGAAGCTAGAGAAAGCGGCGACGATGCGAATGAGGGTTCGTACTCAACCTGAAGCCGCCATCGCCTCCCAGCTGGCCAGCCCCCAGAATCTGGCGATGCCGATGCCGTCGTTCGACCTGGGGGGCAGGGGTGTCTCCCAAAGCCCATCGCCGCTGCCGCGGCTGCAACCCCGGGACTGGCAGAACCATCTGATTCAGCTGCTGCGGGCTCGCCTGGTGGCCGCCGGCCCAGCCGGCCAGGACGTGCTGATCCATGCGGGGCCCGGAGCAGGCAAAACTCTCGGCGCCCTGCTGGGCTTCCAGCGGCTGCAGGGCGAAGGGCGACTCGATCGCTTTGTGGTGTTCTGCCACCGCACCTCCATCGCCCGCCAATGGCTGGGGGCCGGGGCCCGTCTGGGCCTGAAGATGGGGGAGTGGCAGGGGCGCTGGGAGCCCGAGGACCAGCTCGATGGATTGCTGCTCAGCTATCAGGCGGCGGCACGCCATCGCCTGCTGCTGGAGCGCGATCTGCTGCCCGCCCTGGCCCGGTTGCGGTGGCTGGCGATCGCCGATGAGGTGCATCACCTGGGCCTGGATCCGGAAGAACCCGAGGCGACGGCCTGGGGCCATGCCTTCTCGATCCTGAGCACGGGGGCCAGGCTGCGCCTGGGGCTTTCGGGCACCCCGTTCCGGGCGGACAACCTCGCCTTCTGTGCGGCGCGGCGCCTGCGGGTGGAAGAAAACGGCATCCTGGCCGAGCGGATCGTGCCCGATCTCTGCGTCGAACCCCGGCGCCTGATCATGGCCGGCGATGTGCGGCCGCTGGAGTTTCGCTTTCAAGATGGCTGGGTGGAGCATGGCCGACCAGGACCGGCGGGCCAGCGGGAGGCGTCGCCGGTGTCCAGCGAGCAACGCGAAAGCTGGCGGGCCCGCAATCTGCGCCGGGCGATACGCCTCGGGGATGGCGGTGGCATTGCCCTGCGGCTGTTGCTCCAGGCCCGGCGGCGACTGGAGAGGGTGCGGCTGGAGCACAAAGGCGCCGGCGGCCTGGTGATCGCCCGTGACATCGAGCACGCCGGCAAGATCGCCCGGCTGCTGGAAAACGAAGGCGACAGCGTCCATCTGGTCCATTCCCAGGATCCCGAGGCGGCCGGCCGGTTGGCCGCCTTTCAGGCGGGAGAAGCCGACTGGCTGGTGAGCATCGACATGTGTGCCGAGGGTTTTGACGCGCCGAGGCTGCGGGTGGTGGCCTACCTCACCACCGTGGTGACCCGCAGTCGCTTCATCCAAGCGATCACCCGAGCCGTTCGCATGGATGGCGAGCGCGCCGAATGTGAGGCGATTCCGCGGCATCCCTCCTATGTCTTTGCGCCGGCCGATCCGCTGTTGATCAGCCATGCCCGCACCTGGTCGCTGAGCGAGCCCTATGTGATCCGCACCCAGACAGCGGGGGGATCTCCCTCAGATGGCATGAGTTCAGCTGTCCCTGATGGGCGAGGTCCCCTGCAAGCACTGGCTGACGATGCCGGTGCCGTGATCCGGATGAACGGGCCCCAGTTGCCCAACTTCGTCGGCCGGGCAGGTTAGAAAGCCGAAGGGGTCGACCGCGGCCCAGAACCTGGCGATGTGCGACGTTGTGTCAACCAATACCGCCGGCTGGACCATCAGCCGCCAACGTGAACCAAGCCGGAGCAAGGTCATGTCTGGGCCGAACGACGACTCGAGCAACCAGGATCCCCGCCATCGCAGCTCCATGGGGTTTGATGCCCTGAGCGACAGCAGCCTTGATGCCCGAGTGCATCGGAGACTGACCGTGGCCGTCTGCTGGGCCCTGGCCCGAAGGGCCGCCCTGGACAGCCGTGAGCTTTACGAAGACAGCTTTGCCCTCAGCGAAGAGTTCAGGGAGTGGCTGGTGAGCCTGGAGGATCACCCGGAGGTTCTCCAGGCGAATGTGCTGATGGTGCCCAGGCATCTGATGCTGGAGCGCAAACCGGAAACCGACGGACGACTGGGAATCTAAAGCAAATCGAAAGATCCTGGCAACGGCCTGGTGATTTGTTTTGAGGCCTTGTTGATCGGCCTTCGGGCTGGCCGCTTCAACGTCATGCAGGTCCCCTTCCTGAGGCTGGAGCCTCGGGCCTCAAGGGCTGGCCCTAAATGGCTGACCCTGAAGGGAGGCAGCGATCAGGATCGCTGCCTCCCTCAATCGGCGAGACGGCTCTGCCACTCCCTAGGCTCCAGGCCTACTTCCAAATGGCGCTCAGATCGATGGGTGACGAGCAGCTGGACCATCGGGACGTCACGACCATCTCAGGTGGAGATGAAAACCGGGAGATCGAGAATCTGGTGATCGTCGGATCCGGCCCTGCCGGCTACACGGCGGCCATTTACGCCGCCAGGGCCAATCTCAGCCCCCTGTTGATCACCGGCTTCCAGGACGGGGGAATCCCCGGGGGCCAGCTGATGACCACCACCCATGTGGAGAACTTCCCAGGCTTTCCCGACGGCATCCTGGGCCCCGAGCTGATGGATCGCTGCAAGGCCCAGGCTCTGCGCTGGGGTACGCGGCTGCTGGAGGCTGATGCCGATGGCATCGATCTGTCGCAACGTCCGTTTCGGATCACCGCTGACGGCCGCACCATCCAGGCCCAGGCCCTGATCCTGGCCACCGGCGCCAGCGCCAACCGTCTGCACCTGCCCAGTGAGGAACGCTTCTGGAGCCGCGGCATCAGCGCCTGCGCCATCTGCGACGGCGCCACACCCCAGTTCCGCAACGAGGAGCTGGCGGTGGTGGGGGGCGGCGACTCCGCCTGCGAAGAAGCCGTCTATCTCACCAAGTACGGCAGCC
>CALPMR020000138.1 GCA_943324725.2 Bordetella parapertussis
AAGGAGCTGCCACGGCCGTGCGGCGAAGCCTGGCAGCTGGCCGACCAACTGCCGCCGGTGCTGCTCGAATCCTGTGCCCAGCTGGGCCTGTCGATCACGATCACGAGTTGGGCCGAACTCGACGAACTGCAGCGCTTCGCCCTGGTGAAACTCAGCCACCCCGGGCATGAGCACCGCAACCTGCCGCGGGCCCTGACCGAGTTCGGATTGCTGGAGTCAAGCCCCTGATCACCACTTGCGATAGGGCAGAAACTTGCCGTTCATCGTCACCACCACCCGATCGCCGCTGGGGTCTTCCTGTTTGTCCACCGTGAGGGTGAAGTCGATGGCCGACATGATGCCGTCGCCGAACTTCTCCTGGATCACATCCTTGAGCGGCAGGCCGTAGACCTGCAGGATCTCGTGGAAGCGATACAGCAACGGATCGGTGGGGATCACCGGATCGAGGGCTCCCTTGACGGGATAGGTGCTGAGCGCCGCGATCAGGGCCGGCCGCTCAGCCTGCGGCAGCTGCAGGGCGTCGAGCAAGGCCTCGGCCTGGTCCGCTGCGGCGGTGGCCTGGCCGTACAGGAGACTCGCCACCCACACCTCGTCCTGGCCCAGGCGTTCACCCAGATCAGCGAAGCTGAGACCGCTGCGGCGCTTGGCCTCCAGCAGGACGGTGCTGTGGGCTGAAAGAGCCATGGAACGAACGCCAAACCCCCAGGACCCTACGAATCGGCAGGGCTCAGCCAGCCGGCTGTTGCCGCCCCGGGCCAGTGAGTTGCCGCCCCGGGCCGCTGACCCACGGCCGCTGCGCTGCTGCCTGCTCAGCGGCGGCGCCAGCCGGCGCATGGGCCGCGACAAGGCGCTGCTGCCCCACCCCGAGGGCGGCACCTGGCTGGAGCGCAGCCTCGGACTGCTGGCCCAGCTGGAGCGGCCGATCACCTTGCTCACTCGCCATGCCGCCCACCTGGAGCTGGCCGCGGCCCTGCCCCAGGTCACCCCGATCGCCGAGCCCGCCCCCTGGGAAGGCCCGCTGCTGGCGTTGCACCGCTTGATGCAGCGCCATCCGGAGCAGCGCCTGCTGCTCTGTCCGGTGGACATGCCGGAGCTCCACCTGGCGGCGCTGCGTGAACTGCTGGCGGCGGCGGCCCATAAGCCCCAGGGGATCCACCTGGCCCACGACGGCCTGCGCCTGCAGCCGTTGCTGGGGGTCTATCCCAGTTCGATCCCCCTGCGCCAGCACCTGGCGGCCAGCATCGACGGCGGCGAGCGGCGCCTGCAGAGCTGGCTGGAGGCCCATCCCTGCACCCCGGTGCCGCTGGATCCCCGGGCGCTGCGCAACGTCAACCGGCCAGAGCGCGATCAGCCCAGCGCCTGAACCGCGGCGTCACAGCGCTGCAGCATCGCCTCGAGTTCCGCCAGCAGCAGCCCCCGCTCCCCGGGCAACGGGAATGGACCAAGGGCGAAGGATCAGGGGCGGTAGACGGTGTCGTGGGAACCGATATCGACACCGAGTGCAAACCACTCAGCTTGCCCCTGAGGGCATGGAGTCGCAACGACGGATGGCGAGGATCGGCCTCAAGCAGCAGCAGGGTTTTGCGATAGGGCTCCCGCAGCTCGGAATGACGATGCAGGAAACGGGCCGCCCGACGGTTGTACCGCTCGGTGAACACCAGGGTCCAGCTCAAATCTGCTCGGGCGTCAGGGTGTCAAGGCGGGTCAGATGGGCCTCCACCGACTCCTCGCGAAACCGCCCTGCCGCAAGGTCAGCGCGGGTTTCCAGCAGAGCGACCTCCAGCTCGCAGTCTCGCAGCCGCTGGTATTCCGCCGCCTCCAGCACCACGTAGCGCAAGTGGCCACGCACGGAAACACCCACTTCCCGGTCCTGCTCCAGGGCCCTGGCAATCGCACCGATGCCACCGTTCTTGAGCTCGTTGGAGGTGATCGCCTGCATAGGACAGCAGAGTGGCCCCCTGAAGCGTACGTTGGATCGCACGCTTCAGGGGCTGCCAGCGAATTCCTAGCTTGCGCCCCATGATTCAGGCCCCGCTCGACCGCCACAACCGGCCCCTCGGGGTGCTGCGGCTGTCGCTGACGGCCCGCTGCAACCTGGCCTGCCCCTACTGCCTGCCGGATGGCCAGGAGCCCCCCGGTCTGCTGAGCCTGGCGGAGCGGCTGCTGGTGGTGGAAACAGCCGTGGAACTCGGCGTCCACACCCTGCGGCTCACCGGCGGCGAACCGCTGCTGCACCCGGATCTGGAGGCATTGATTCGCGCCTTGGCGCCGCTGCGCCAACGGCCGGCGGGCGATCGCCGCGGTCGGCTGCGCCAGATCGCCCTGACCAGCAACGGCAGCCTGCTGAGCGCCGAGCGGGCCGTGGCCCTGCGCCAGGCGGGACTGGAGCGGATCACCCTCAGCCTCGACGGCGCCGATGGCGCCAGCGTCGCCCGCATGGCGGGGCTGGCGGCGACGGCAGGGCGACCCGCAGCCGTGGCACTGGCAGCCGTTGCACCGGCAATCGTGGCACCGGCAATCGTGGGGTCTGCGGCCATGGGAGCGGGGCCGGGACCGGAGGGCGAGGCGAACAACAGCCACAGCCGCGGCGAAGCCCTGCTGGCCAAAGTGCTGGCGGCCATCGACCACGCCCGGGCGGCGGGCTTTGATCCGGCTGCCGGCGAGCTGAAGCTCAACGCCGTGATCACCCGCCACGACAACGCCGACCAGCTGCTGCCCCTGGCGGCCCTGGCCCGGCAGCGGGGGCTGGAGCTGCGGTTGATCGAATACATGGATGTGGGCAACCGCAACGGCTGGAATCCCGCCCAGGTGATCTCCGCCGCCGAGATGGTGAGCCGCATCGGCGCCCGCTGGCCCCTGGAGCCCCTGGGCCGCGAATCCCACGGCACCGCCAGCCGCTGGCGCTACCGCGATGGCGGCGGCCTGCTGGCAGCGATCGCCTCGATCAGCGCCCCGTTCTGCGGCGACTGCAACCGGCTGCGCATCACCGCCGACGGCGTCGCCTACAGCTGCCTGTTCGCCGCCAGCGGCACGGATCTGCGCCCCTGGCTGCGGCCCCGTGTGGATCAGGACGGACTGCGACAAGCACTCAGGTCGCTGTGGCAACAGCGCAGCGATCGCTACAGCGAGGAGCGCAGCCTTGCCGCTACGGCGACTGGCAGCGCCTCGATGGCAACTCCTGGCTCACTGGCGAACCACGCCGAGATGGCCTACCTGGGGGGCTGAGGTCGGACCAGCACCGGCACCCGCTTGAAGGCGGGCGTGCCGCAGCGCGGATCGCGATCACCCTTCATCAGCACATTGGCCTCGGGGAAAAACATCAGGGCGGCGCCGGCGCAGATCTCGCCGGGGATGATCTCGATGTCATCGAGGCGGCCCGCCTCCCCCTGCACCCGCACCCGCTGGTGGGCCCGCAAGCCGCTGCGCTGCAGGTCGTCGCGGTTCATCAGGATCGTCTGGCGATGGGGCATGCCCCGGTAGCTGTCGGCCTGCTTGTAGACGACGGTGTTGTGCTGGCCGTAGCTGCGGGCGGTGATCAGGCTCAGCACCAGGCCCGGCGGCCCCTGGTCGGCCTCAGCTCCGGCCGCGGCGGCGTCGACCTCAGGATCGCCGTTGGAATACCGGGCGGAATCCGAGTCGAACCCAGGGCCGCGATCTGGCTCGAAATGGCTCCGGTCCGGCAGGCTGAGCTGCGGCAGGGGTGTGATCGCCAGTTGCGCCCGGCCGCTGGGGGTGCGGAAACAGGGCTCATCGAAGAGTCGGCCCAGCACGCTGAACTCCTCGCCGCTGGCATCGATCTGGGCCAAGGGGCCATAGCCCGGCACGGTGCGGGCAATCAGCTGGCGCACGTAGGCCGCATCCTGCAGCCGGCGCCAGTCGATCGGCGCCTCGCCATGCACCCGGTGGGCCAGTTCGCCCAGGAACACCACCTCGCTGATCAGATCGGCATCACGCAGATGGCTGCTGCCGGGTTCGTTGAGGCGCACCCAGTTGTTGCCCGATTCCACCGTGGTGCGATGGGGCGTCTCGAAGCGGTTGAACACCGGCAGCAGCAGGGTCTGCCGGGCCCCCAGTCCATGGAAATGGCCGGTGTTGGGCTTGGTGGCCAGGTAGACGATCGTGTCGATGCGGCCCAGGGCCCGGCCCGCCTGGGTGGCATCGGGATTGGCGCCGTAGAGATTGCCGCCCAGACACAGCAAGCTGTCCACCACTCCGGCCTCGGCCGCCTCGATCAGGTTGCGGGTGTCGTAGCCGGGCACCGGGCTGAGCGGCCGGCCCAGCAGCTCTTCGAGCGCCCGTTGCATCGGTTCGCGCAGGCTGGTGCTGACGCCCATCGAGCCGAAGCCCTGCACATTGGAGTGGCCGCGGATCGGCATCGTGCCGGCACCGGGACGGCCGACATTGCCGGTGAGCACGGCCGTGTTGGCGATCGCCTGAACGTTGTCGCAGCCATTGACGTGGTGGGTGATGCCCATCGCCCAGGCGAACACCACGGCCGGGGCGGCGGCGATGCGCTCGGCCGCCAGCTCCAGCTCCTCGCGGCTGAGGCCGCAGCTGCGGCAGATCGCCTCCCAGGAGAGGTCGCGCAATTGCGCGATCAACGGCTCCCAGCCCTCGGCATGGGCGCGCACGAAGTCGAGCTGCAGACGATCTGTCTCCAGCAGCGCCTTCTGGATGCCCAGGAAGACGGCGGTGTCACTGCCGGGCAGGGGCTGCAGAAACACTGAGGCGATCTCCGAACCCCGCAACATCGAGCGGATCGGGAACGCCGGCGAGCCGAAGCGCTGCAGGCCCACCTCCAGCACCGGATTGATCACGATCACGGTGCCGCCCCGCTGCCGCAGCCGGATCAGCTCATTCATCAACCGCGGATGATTGGCCGGCGCATTCGAGCCCACCAGCACGACGCAGTCGGCCTGCCGCAGGCTCTCGAGGCTGACATTGGAGGTGCCGGAGCCGAACACCTGGTTGAGCACGACGCTGGAGGCGGCATGACAGAGATCGGAGCAGTCGGCGAGGTTGTTGGAGCCCAGGGCCCGCAACAGCAGCTGCAGCAGCCAGGCGGCCTCATTGGAGGAGCGGCCGGAGCTGTAGGAAGCGAGGCGCTGCGGCGGCACGCGGCAGGCCTGCTCCGTCAGCGCATACACCTCGTCCCAGCCGATCGGCTCGTAGTGCTCGCGCCCCTGCCGCAGGATCAGCGGCCGCGACAGGCGACCCAGCTGATCGCATTCGGAGGAGCTGAGCCGCTGCAGCTCCGCCAGGCTGCGCGAGGCAAACACCTGCTGCGGCACGGCGGGCTGCAGTTCGGCCTCCACCGCCTCGACGCTCTTGAGACAGCGCTGCAGCGGTTCACCCAGTTCGTCGCGGAAGCCGCCCTTCTGGCCGCCAGTGCCCCAGGCACAGGAGAGACAGGCGCTCTGATGGCTGAGGGTCTGCCAGAGCCTGGGGCCGATGCCGGAGAGGGTGGCCCGCGCCCAGCCATCGATCAGCGGCCAGCCGCCACCGACCTTCGGTGTCACCCCGGCGCCGGGGCTGGGGATCGGCTCGGCCACTGCCCGGTCGAGAGCCGTCGGGTCGGGAGCAGTCGGCTCAGGAACAGCGGCGGCGGGATTGGCCATCGGTGTTCCTGGCAGGGGAGGCTCAGGCTAAGGGGATCAGCTGCTGGCGGGCTTGCCGGTGCCTGGCGGCGGGCAAGTCAGGCCAGCAGGGGATCGAGCTGTCCCTGCCGCTCCAGCCGGTGCAGATCGTCACAGCCACCGACGTGCTGGTCATCGATGAAGATCTGGGGCAGGGAGCGGGAGCCGCCGGTGCCGCGCTGCACCATCGCCTGGCGGGCTCGATCATCGCCGTCGATCGCGTATTCGGTGTATGCGACTCCCTTGCGATCGAGGAGTTGCTTGGCGCGGATGCAGAAAGGACAGGACGTCCAGACGTAGATCTCGACCTTGGCCATGGCGGACGGATTTGGCGAAAAAGCCAGAAGTGGCCGTCAGTATGGCGAGCCACAGCCGGATGGCGAGCCACGGCCGGAACCCGGCGCCGCCTCAGCGCCCCGCCTGCTTTGAGGCCGCGGCTCAGGGCGCCTCCCGCAGCCGCGGCAGCAGTTGCACCAGGTTGCAGGGCCGCGTGCTGGCATCGAGCTGGGCGCGGATCAGCCGATCCCAGGCGGTGCAGACGGCATCGAGCGAACCGGGCAGCACGAAGATCACCGTGCCGTTGGCGACGCCGGCCAGGCAGCGGCTCTGCAGGCTGCTGGTGCCGATCGTCTCGAACGACAGCACCCGGAACAGCTCGCCGAAACCCTCGATTCTCTTGTCCAACAAAGGCGCCACCGCTTCGGGTGTGCCATCGCGGCCCGTCAGGCCGGTGCCACCGGAGCTGATCACCACCTGCACGGCAGGATCAGCGATCCAGCGGCTCACTTCGGCCCGGATGTGATAGCGGTCATCGGGCAGCAGGCGCCGCTCCACCAGCCGATGGCCGGCGCCTTCCAGGCGCTGCTGCAAGGCCTCACCCGAGGTGTCCTCAGTCAGGGTGCGCGTGTCCGACACCGTGAGCAGGGCGATGGCGAGGCTCACAGGCAGGGCTCAGGCGTTTGGGGCATTCTGAGTGGCGGAGCCTGCCGCTCCATAGCGATCACTCCGCCCGCACCCTGCTGCTGCAACCCATGGCCGTCTCCGCTGATCCGGCATCACGAGTCCAGGTGCGCCTTTTCGCCGGCTTGCGTGAAGCGACGGGCTGGAGCGAGCAGCTGGTCGAGCTGGCCGCAACCGCTGGGGGAGCCAACCCTGCTGGCACAACACCTGAGCAGCTCTGGCGGCAGCTGGGTCTGCAGCCCGCCACTCCCCCGGCCGGCGTGCGCGTGGCAATCAACCGGCAGTTCGCCACCTGGGACGCCAAGTTGGTGGCCGGCGATGAGCTGGCCTTCCTGCCGCCGATCAGTGGTGGCTAACGACATGTTGGCAATCCAGCTGGAAGCAGAGCCGTTTGAGCCGCTGTCGGCCCTGGCCGAGTGGCATCACTTCCTGGCTGCAGAGCTGGGATTACTGCCAGCGGCCGAGAGTCATTTCGTGGGCCGGGTGCGCCCCAGCGACGCCCACGACGCGCCCCTCACAGCCCTGGAGCTGGAGCACTACCCCGGCATGACCGAGACCTGCATCACCTCCCTGGCGGCCGCCGCCGCGGGCCGGCACGGGGCGACTGCAGTGCTGGTGAGACATCGGATCGGTCTGGTGTTGCCGGGAGACGCCATCGTGCTGGTGGCGGTAGCGGCCGATCGCCGCGGCCCAGCCCAGCGCTGCGGCCAGGAGCTACTGGAGGCCCTCAAGCACGAAGCCCCCTTCTGGAAACGGGAATGGAGCGAGGGGGTGGGCAGATGGATCACGGGCAATACGCCTCTATGAGGCTCGGGCCCAGGCAGAAGCCTGCGACTCATCAACCCCAACTGCCTGTGCCACATTCATCGAGCAGAAAAACGATGGAGAGATAGCCGTACACACGGTCGCGAATTTTTGGCCCGGGGCGACGCTGGAGCAATTCCAGCTGGAACTAGCCCAGCTGGAGGGCAAGCAGCAACCTCAGGCCCAGCTTCTGCGCACGGTGGCCGAGGTGGACGGGGGGCTGATGATCGTGTCCCTGCAGGAGGGACAAGCGCCATACGACAGCTGGGCCGAAGCCACCCTCTTGCCCCAGATCGATCTGCCAGGAGGCATGGACGGTCGACCGGAACAACGCAAGGGATCGGTGGTGGATCACGACTCCGCGCTGCCGGCCAGCTGAGCCGTCGCGGCAGCGGACGGCTCGCGGCTCAGAAGATCGGCAACCGCAGCA